>JANWJM010000049.1 GCA_025449475.1 Thermoactinomycetaceae bacterium | reverse complement strand
CTCCAAGGCAAACCCGCTAACACCTGAGTAGAAGGAAAAAACCGCACATCTGCTGGAAATGACCAGCCAATCGCCTCTTCCGCGTAAACCGGCAAAAATCGTTTGATCATCCCAACCGCACTTAACCGTTCTTTTTCGCCTAGATCAAGATCATGGTCGATCTTTTTCCGCATTTCTGACCAGAATTGCTGTTGCTTTTCACGATTTTTCCCCTTTTTCCCGACGCCAGTGTAGCCTGATAACTCTTGCAAGTAAGGAAATAACATACACTTATCTCCTGCTTCCAGCATCTTTTTCTTTCTTTCCTTAACCGCTGGTACGTAATCGCGCCAGTACTTTCGGCGATGGAGCAAATCAGGCTCTTCACCGATCACCCAATGGATCTCCCAAAACGACTCCACTTGTCTTTTCCATATGTGTGCAGTCTCATTTCCCATATCGACTACCGGTTCAATGACGCGATCCCAAATCACATCCGCAATGTTTTTCCAAGCTTCTGCAACAGCATCTCTGCATGCCTTTGGGTGAAAATGATCCGGAATCTCCGCTTGAAAACGATTGGGCAAACTCCCAACCCAAGGACCTTCATTTGGATTCAATCTTTCTCCTTCGATCGCACACAACAGACGATCGACAATCTTTCCCCGTTGCTGCACAACAGGAAACTGGATGGTTCCGTTCTCTTCAATCACCCGCATCATCGCACAACCCGATAAATAGGATAAGAGAAACGAGCTACATAATAGATCACGGGTCCGTCGAGAACGCACGATAAACTCCTGTACTGGCGAAATCGAAAATTGTAACACTCTATTCATTGACTTCACTCACTTCAAAATTTCGTTTCTTCAGCCATTCTCCCCATAGCCGTACAAACTCTTCATAAACGGATCTAGAAAGTTCATAAAGTTCATTCGGTATTACGAAATAGACGGGATAAAAGTAATTGTTGATCCGAACAACTCGAAGCCATGTTGCCGAAGGATTTCGCTCTCCATTCTTTGCATTTCCTATCATTTTAAGGACTTCTTCTTTTTCCTCATACGTTTTACGAAACTCCTGAAGAACTTTGGCACCCTTGCTTAACGCGATATCCCATTTTTTAGAACGATATTTACAAATATACATTTTGAGCGTTGGATGAACCATCGGATGAGTGACAACCGTCTCTTTCTTCTGCTGGTACCAGCGCCAACATTGTCGCAATCCTGCTTGAACCTGTTTTTCCCAATCCTCAATCGAATTCACTTGCTTAAAAAGAAACGCGGTTTCCGGATATTGATTTTCAATCTTTTGGATCGAAAGTGTACCAAATCCGCGCCGACAACGAGCTCCCAGTCCCCCAATGGTGGTCATCAACCACAAACTAACAAACACATCGCGTTGAATCTTATCGTCTTCAGGGTGTAACAGTAGATTTAAAGTAAATCTTTCTCTGGGTTGAATACTTTTTCTGTGTTGTTTGCTTGTGGCCGTGGAAGATCTTGCATCCATATGTAAACGAATCGATGAACGTTTTTCTGTATTCCCAAAGATCTCTTTCTCCTTCGTTAAATCAGGTTGGATCGCCCGATACCAGTAGCGCAGCACACCTTTCATCGATGCTGCACGCCATTCTGAACATTTAGGATGAAAACCTCTGCAATACAAAGGCGTCTCAACCTGAAAATGAATTTTTTGTTGAATCAAACACTCACTCCCTATTCTCCGATGGGATTATTTTTGATTGTTTGGTGTTCCGGTTGAACATATATGCCAACGATATGAGATTACCGAGTAATGTGGCTGGAAAATTAGCAATTGCATAATTAAAATAACCTTTAAGTTTTGTTAGCTCACCTTTTAAAGACGATTCTCTTTGATAAGTGTAAATCAACAATGGCACTTGGCAACCCAATTGTTCAAGCATTTCGACAAGATCAATAAATGTATTATCAATTTGACCATCCTCTATTTTTTCACAGCTATATATCAAAACATCAATCTCTCCATTTTTTAGCATATCCATAATTACTTCTTGTTTTTGAAAAAAAACATATGATAGTATCTCTTCCTTAATCCCAAAATCCGTTAATAATTGAGCCTCCTTTTTTTTTATCCGCTCCATCTCATCCTCCGAATGACTAATGAAGCATATCCTAGCAGATACATAAGAGAGTTCATTTTGGACGATCTGTTGAATAGCCTCACGGTTTTTATCTTCATGAATCAATCGCTGTAATAGCTCATCATAATTTTCATTGATCGCATCCCGCAGCTTTTTCTCGCTTTTTTGTATCATCTGTTTCGATTTTTCTTCATAATCCGATTGTATTTTTTGCTGTTGTTCCTGAAGCTTCACTTCCGCTTTCCTTTTCATCCTTTTAATTGTCTGTCTTACCTCTGTCCGACTTACTCCAATCACTATAGCCAAAAAAAACTGGACCGCAATAATTAATACAGAAAGGAGTGCTATAGCTGTATTAAAAGTCTGATTCATTGAATCTGACTTTGTTTGTATATCACTTAAAGACTGTTGAAACTGCTGCTGCAAATGTTCCCGAAAGTTTTTGCTCTCCTCTAATAGCTTTTGATAGCCATCCATTAATTGTCCTTGATTTTCCGCTTGTTTCTCCAGTTTTTCGATTCGCTGTTCCGCCGTTTCAGCATCAGCGATTGAAGGAGTTATCCACAAGAGGATTAAAATCAGAAAAATATACCACTTTGCTGGCCTCATCTTGAAATTTGTCCTCCTCTTAACGATATAAATATAACGATTAAATATTTTTCGATACTATATTACCATATTTTTCGTTAGATTCATTTTCTTAAAAAAATAATGTTTATTTTTGAGAAAGAGAAAATATATTCTTGGTTAGTTATAATTAAATAAGTATTATTCCCTATAAGGTGAATGTAATATGTCAGAATTATCTCGGTCAATAGCAGCTCGCAGAGTTGCGAAAAAAAATGGGTTAGTTATTCCTTCTCTGGCTGCCACAATAGGCATTGCCGGTGCTGGTTTGATTGCTGGTGGGGTTTACCGTTCGATCCATCCACCTCGTACTCCAATAGTATTTAAACCCGAACACTACAATCTAAATGCTGTAGACATCAATATTAAAACTATTGATGGTAAAAATCTATCTGGTTGGCTGATTGATCCGGCGAATAATGGTGGTAAACCAACAGACAAAGTTCTTATTTCAGCACATGGTTATCTTATGAATCGAGCAGACTCCTCTGAAATTATGAAGTTAGCACAAGATTTAGTTCATAATGGGATTGCCGTGATTTTATTCGACTTCAGAAATCATGGAGAAATTGATGGTCAAAAAACTTCAGATGATGGTCTAACAACCTTAGGCGGTGAAATGGAACAAAGAGATGTTAAGGCCGTTATAAATTGGGCATTTGAAAATGGTTATAAAAAACAAGCCTTTTATGGCCAATCCATGGGCGCTGCAGCGATTCTCTCATGCCTAGCACAACAACGAGACCCTGAAAAGTTTGTTGTGTTGGTTGTTGCAGACTCCTCATATTATCATTTACGACTTTATCTAAGAGAAAGAGCACAATATTGGAATCCCACACTTAAAGGACCGATTATTGATCTTGCTTTAGATGGCACGGAAAAATTGACTAAAGTAAAATTTGATAATATGCCCCCCATACTAGCAGTACAAGTTCTGAAGGAAAAGGAAATTGACTCAAGATTTGCTCATAACTTAGGTGATATAGCTACACCTCTGTTGCATAGTGAAATATTGACACAAGCCTATACTGAGGGAACAGATCGAAAAAAAGATGATGTGTTGCGTGTAACTGAAGTATTCGATCCTACAGATCGCAATCAACATTGTATTTCCTTACAGGATCCTCATTTTCGAGAGTGGTTAGTAGAGGAGATTGTTGAGGCTTTCAACAGAGAAGGTAAAAGTCGTCTAATATCGTCTTTTCGTGATCGTATCGCTAGCCCCAGAAAAGTACCGCAACCATCACAAGCAGAGCAAAAGCTTTCAATTATTAGACAACAAACAAAACCTGTGATAGACAATATGCCAAAAAGCCATCGTTCCCGTTAGTATAAATCACCACTTCTCGAGGAACATTGAGAAGAGGTGATGCTATGATTTATCTACTTATCTTAATTATCGTGGTACTGCTTTTGATCGTTCGAATCTTTTCTGTGAAGCAAGCAGCACAACTCCCACGATATAAAAATCTGACATTCATGAACCGAAAACAAAAACCGCTTCTCCTAATCATTATCGATTCATTGATGGAAAAACCGTTGATTGAAGCCATGCAAACCGGTCGAGCTCCTGCGCTAAAATTCCTTAGTGATCAGGGGAAATGTTTTCCGAAGGTGGTCTCAAGCTTTCCAACAATGTCTGTCACCATTGATACGACACTGTTAACAGGAACACTTCCCAATCAACATCATATTTTTGGGCTTAATTATTACCATCCGCAGCAAAAGCGAATCATAAACTTGGGGACCGGTGCCAAGGAAGCAATCACTGTGGGTCTAAAGCGAGTTCTCACGGATAGTCTGATTCATCTCAATCAACGCTTCTTACATTCACAGGTGAAGACGATCCATGAAGAATACGATGGTCCGACTGCTTCCATCAATGCTTTTATCTATCGTGGCAATTATCAACATACGTTACATGTCCCTTGGCTGATGCGCCTGTTTGCAGGCCTTCCTCAGCGAATCAACATTAAAGGACCAGCTCTTTTCTCATTCGGTGCGCTACATAAGATCGATCCGAAGACCAAACACAATTTCTTCTGGCAGAGATATGGTGGTAATGATCGTTTTTCAGCCGATGAGCTCACCTTTTTAATCAAACAACAGTTACTTCCACCTTTTACCATTGCTTATTTCCCCAGCAACGATGATGCGGTTCATCAAAAAGGGATCTCCGAAACAAAAGGCATTGAACAAGCAGACAAAGCATTACAAGCCCTCTTAAACAGCTTTCCCTCCTGGAAAGAAGCCATTGAACAAACAACCTTTATCCTTTTAGGAGATAGCGGACAAACGGATACAATCGCCGATCATCAGCAAGCCTTCATCGATATGAACACCGTGTTAGCTCCATTTCGGGTAACATCCGTCAAAAAGGGGAAACCGGTGGATGGGGATCAGCTGGTTTGTTGTGTCAATGAACGAATGACCTATCTCTATCTGCTTGACGATCAACTCTCTTTTCATGAAGTCACTAAAAGACTCAAAAAAGAAAACCGATTCGACCTGATCGTTTGGAAAGAGGATCATGTTTTTCATGTAGTTAGTGGCCATAAAGAGGGAGTTTTACATTTTTCAGAAGGCGGCCATTTCGTCGACGAGTATCAGCAGCATTGGTCGCTGGAAGGAAATCTATCCATTTTGGATCTCACACTGCAGGACCAACAGATCATCTATGGTGTCTATCCCGATGTCCTCCAGCGATTAGCCGGAGTCAGCGAGACCGGCGATCGTGTCATCATTGTCACCGCAGCTCCGGGATACGAAATGGTTTTTGGACCATCCCCCAAACACCGCGGTGCATCCCACGGTTCCCTGCATGAATCGGATTCGTATGTTCCTATGATTGTAGCTGGAACCGACACTGAACCTCGATATCTACGGATAATCGATATAAAAGAGTGGATTTGCAATATGATACAAAAAGAGTAGAGACGGTCACATCTCTACTCTTATTATTTTCGACGAATAAAACAAACTATTTTATACATAGAAAATAGAAACACGCAAATAAGGGGGATCGTTCTTTATGATCAACCGAAACGGAAAACCCCTGCGTTCCCTTCACTTCGATCGGATCTGGCCTACACTCTCTCCGGAACATCTTTCATATCTTGAACTAAAACAAGATCCCTATTTTTCCTAT
>JANWJM010000048.1 GCA_025449475.1 Thermoactinomycetaceae bacterium | reverse complement strand
GTTAGGGTATTTTTTTTGTGTTCTCTAGTGAAAGAGAGAGAAATTTTTTTCGGCTGTGGAATGTTGAAGCGTACTTTTTTGGTATCAGATACCACTTGATCTCCAATCAGTCCCCTGAAAGAGACAGTGAGCGTATGAGTTCCCGGTTTAATTTCGGAACGTGGAAATTGAGCCGTAAACGAATTTCCCGGTCCTTCAAATTGTTTGGTTTTTCCTTGGAAAGTAACATTAAAGACACCACTGTCAATCTCTTGGTTCAGCATCCCTTTAACGATCAGAAATTTTTGGTTGAGTTGATAGAGAACAGTGAGATAAACATCTTTAGGAGGTTGTTCTTCTTCCTTTGGGTTAGATGTGGATGGTGGATCTTGTTTCGGTTCAGATTTTGGCTGTGGCGTTGGATCTGGTTGGGTTGATGGCTCCGAATTCTGCTTCTCTTGGGGCTCATTCTTAGTATTTTCATCGGGTTTTGGTAGTTGATCAGATTGATTGGTCGATGGATCATGTAGCTCGGTCTCTTCTAAAGCATATACGGGAGTTCCCAACAAAAAAGAGAGCATAAACATCAAACTAATGGACAATAATAAAGTTTTTTTCATTCAAGTTCCCCCTCTAAACAACGAAAAATGGTGTTGGTTGATAAGAAAACGGTTACAACCACAACAACACAAAAAGTCGAAAATATCGAAATGTATAAAGTGTGATTCTATCTATTAATTCGTCATTTAAAAAAAGATTCGTGCTATTCCTAGGCACGAATCTATAAAATTATTTCTTTTAATAATATTTAAAGAGATAGAAGCAGGAATGATCTTTTAATTATAAAGTGCGATCATTCTTAACCAAAATTGGACCTGGACGATCGTGTTTGGAGCCTTTTTGTGGTGGTTGCTGTCGTAGCTTTACAGCCCTTTCAATAGAATCTTTAATTCCCTTCATCTTCTCATTTTTCCAATCCACATTTTTGAGCCAATCTGGGCAGTTTTGTTGTTGAAATAATTCTTTGGGGTGGATCCAAGTAAAATCGGTATGCTCTTCTGGATCTAGTGTGATTGCATAATCCCCTTCCGTAATGGCAGCGTAGCGAATAATATGCAAGTTTCGATTTTTTTCTGCTTGATAAGAAGTCTCACGATTAAGGGGATCGTTGAAAAGTAATTTAATATTCTCTGCATTTAATCCGGTTTCTTCCAATACCTCTCGTATTACAGCTTGAACGTGATTTTGATCCCTTTGCTCAAGCTTACCGCCAGGGAGATCAAAGTAGCCCATTCCGGGTTTATCTTCTGATTTTTTTAAAACAAGGATTTGACCCTGAGCATTCAAAACAATCGCCTTTACAACTACAACATCCTGCAATTGCTTTTCTCTACTCCTTTCACGATCCAGGGATATATTCATTTTCTGGGATGTTAGAAACATCTTCAATCCGCTTTAATCGAATATTTACAACAGTGGTCACCTTCCGATATACAGGAGACTCGTTCAATCTGCTGAACGCCCAACACCCGTTTGAAAAGCGAAAGTTCACATTGGCATGCTTTTTTATAACGTTGTGCAACGTGGTAGATTGGACAATTATATTCCGTGAGTTCAAATTCTTGTTCATTGAGTTGACGCGCTTCAGCCATATAACCATGCTCATTTTGAATCTTTTCAAGCTCTTTTACTTTTTCTTGAAGATTTTCATTTTTAGAAATCGTTGTCTCATACTTCTGTTGTAGTCGATTTTCTCTTTTTTCAAATAACGCATGGATGGCTTCGATCCCATACATCTCTTCGATATCTTGTAAGAATTCGATGGTCATCAAGCTATACTTTTTCGGAAAAAGATTTTCTCCAGTATTGGATAATTGATAATAGGTAATTGGTCGTCCCACTGGTTGTTTAACTTGGTAGGATCGAATAAAGCCTTCTTTCTCTAATCGAGCAATATGTTTTCTGACCGCCATATCGGTAATTTGTAAGTGGTGCTTTAAGTCATTTATCGAAAGTTTATGATATTTTTTCAAGAGACCAAGTATCTGTTGTGGAGTCGAACTTAGACGGATCATGTTGATCACCTGCCCTGCCTTGATCTTATCGAATTCAAGACAGAATGTAAAAAATAAGATTTGATGAAATATTAGGAATAGGGATAATCATATATATTTACTTGCGTTTTTCATCTCGATGGTGTTTAATAGTGATAGACCATTAATTATACTTATAAGTATAAAAAGCATAGAAAATAGTGGAGGGATAAACGCATGGCTACTTTCAAATTGGAACCGTTACCTTTTGCAACAGATGCATTGGAGCCTTATATTGATCAGCAAACAATGGAAATTCACCATGGTCGCCATCATCAGACATACGTGGATAAATTAAATGAAGCGATTGAAGGGGTGGATGAACTGCAAGGAAAATCGCTGGAAGAGTTATTGCAAAATCTTGACAACCTTCCCGAGGCGATTCGTACAGCGGTGCGGAATAATGGTGGCGGGCATTATAACCACCGTTTATTCTGGGAAATCCTTACTCCTGGAGGTCCAAACCAGCCAACAGGTGAAGTAGGCGAAGCCATTAAAGAAAAGTATGGTAGCTTCGAAGCGTTCCAAAAAGCCTTTTCAGCTGCAGCAGTTGCCAGATTTGGTTCAGGTTGGGCATGGCTCGTCGCAGATGAGAGTGGGGAACTTGAAATTGTTCATACACCGAATCAAGATAATCCTCTGATGGAAGGAAAACAACCCATCCTCGGCTTGGATGTGTGGGAACATGCGTACTATCTAAAATATCAAAACAAACGCCCTGATTATGTAGCTGCATTTTTTCATGTGATCAATTGGGATGTAGTGAATGAAAAATATCTACAGGTAAAAGCTTAATATCGAGGCGAAAGGTTCGCTTACATATTTCGCGGGATCAACCCCCCTAGTCGGAGAGATGATTTCCCACATCAATGGTAGAAATGGTGATGATTTAGCTGTAGCTATGGAACAGCTACAGCTTATTGTTTTTTTCTTATTCATTGATGGCTGGCGGTGATTCGAGCAAATGTTTCATCCGTTTCATTAATTTTTCACCGATTTTGGGACTTCGCCGCCCCATCCCACATGCGCAGGCGACACCAACTGAGCGATTGCAAATGTTTTCAACATGAGAGTGAATAATATGTAATTCTTCGATCGTGCGTCCTTCATGAACAAAACCTGCAAATAGTTCTGTGTTCTTGGGGAGCTGAATTCGGGCTAAAGGTTGGTAAAAGTCTTTTTCAAGCGTTGGAGGGATGTTTCCTTCTGCTAAAGGAACATGTATATAGGCAATCTCTTGATTTTTTGGCCATTCTCGAATCAAGCGATTTGCGAAAGTTACAAGCGGCTCCAATGATTCCGGATGAGTCCATGCCTCATTATTTAAATCTCCGCAGCAGAGATGGATTCCGATTTGCGTCGGATACTGGAAGTTTTTCACCAATCCCATGACTATTTCCATCGCAAAATCTATTTGTGAGGGTGTTTGATAGACTAACCCAAGCTCGATCGGCAACTCCAATTGAACCACAATATCATCCGCATGATCTTTTAAGACTTCATTGACTTCATGAAGCAATCGCTTCTGAAAAGCCGGATAATAAGCTATCGCATTTTCAGGTTCCATAATAAAGACAGAGAGAGTAAATCCTGTGGGAATTCCGAGCTGAAACTTAAGTTGATCATAGCCATACTGTTTTCGCAGACGCTGAAAAATCGGGTAACTATGATAAAAATATTCGTGAAAATGTAGATTCAAATATTTAGGTAACTCTTCAGGGGAATGCTTACTACGAAGTGTATATATTTTATCATATCCAGCAGGGAAACCATCTTCATTCATTTCAGCCTTTTGAATCACTTCCCAATTATCAGTATCCTCAGCGCATTCATTGGCATGGATACAGACCCAACCGGAACGAGTACCCTTTGGATATTTTTCGCTTTTCTCACCGATTTCTCCGTCGGGTACACATATCAGATGTTTCCCAAGTATGGATAGTGATTTGTCAATGGCTGTCTCTTCATCTTCAAAAGGCAGGGTTCCAAGTAATAAAGCCTTTCGATTGGACATTGTTATTCCTCCTCTAGGTGATTAAATGAAATATCGCAAAGCTTTATTATACCCGACTTGATCTCCGAATGCGCTATCTTCATATATTTGTAAAAAATTCGTACTGTTTAATAGAATTTTTCTTTTTCGCATATGAAGAGAAATGGAGGAAAAAAGTCGGGGGCGCAGCATGAACATAGGAACTGCGACCCCGACTTTTTTCGTGTGGAGAGTAGAATGGAGAAGGATGGCGCTTGCTGAATACAACAAAAAGGCATATTCATCAAGCAAAAGATGGGAAATGAGATGCTTTGGTTACAAATGAATCGAAAAAACAGAACAATGTTTCCCTAAGAATGATTTTCTTTCGTGGCTTTAAACCGTTTGACTTGAGAACGAATTGCGATTTCCGTTGGGAGTCGTTCGGTACTCGAAGCACCAAAGAATCCATCGATTCCCTTAGTCATGGAAAAAATTTTTTCAACATCTTCGGGTGTTGCGATGGGTCCACCGTGACAGAGTAGAATAATGTCCGGATTTTTTGCTTTGGCTGCATCGTGAATCGCTTGAATTCGTTGTGCTGACTCTTCCAATGTAAGAGCTGTTGTTGCACCAATAGAACCTTTTGTGGTGAGTCCCATATGGGCAACTAAAACATCTGCACCTGCTTCAGTCATCGCAATCGCTTGTTCTTCATCGAAGACGTATGGGCATGTGAGGAGATCCAGTTGATGCGCTTGATGGATCATCTCTACTTCCAGATCATAGCTCATACCTGTCTCTTCAAGATTTTGCCGAAAGACGCCATCGATCAGTCCGACCGTAGGAAAATTTTGAACCCCATCAAAGCCCATCTCCTTGAGCTGTTTGAGAAAGAGAGGGATTTGCCGGAAAGGATCTGTTCCACAAACACCAGCTAATACAGGCGTATTTTTTACAATGGGGAGTACTTCCGATGCCATATCCACTACGATTGCGTTGGCATCACCGTAAGGCATCAATCCGGCTAATGATCCACGCCCAGCCATTCGATAACGACCTGAGTTATAGATAATGAGTAAGTCAGCTCCACCTTCTTCAGCAAATTTTGCGGAGATCCCTGTACCTGCACCGCATCCAATAATCGGGAGTTGATTAGCGATGGTGTTTCTTAGACGTTTTAAAGACTCTTCACGCGATATAAAAGGCATATCAAATCATTCCTTTTCTTTATTATTTTCATTTAAGAACGAGAGCAATTGATTGGACACTGCTTCAGCGAACTCGGGATCATTAATATTACTATTGATTTCGTAAACAGGAATATCGTCTCGTAAGTTTTCTTTGATGGATGAGAAGAGTGCTTCATTGGCTTCAGGCCACCAAAAAGGGTTTCCGAGTGAATCAAGTTCGGAAATGCCTTTTAACGGTAAATAGATGGCAACCGGTCCAATGGATCGATTCACTTTCTCTGCCAGAATTTTGCCCAGTTTTGCATTTTCTTCTGGCGTTGTGCGCATCAGCGTGACATTTTCATTCCACGCGTAGAGTTTTCGATCTAACCATTTTTCAGGAACGGTTTCCATTCCCCAGAAATTGACCATATCCATACAACCCGGTGCAATGACTTGTGGAATATACCATTTCGTAGCCGCTTCCATTCGGTTGGGGCCAGCACTGAGAACGCCTCCGATATATTCATCCACCAGTTCTGTTGGAGTAACATCAAGCACCGCAGATATAAATCCTTGTTGGATGAGAGATTCCATCATTCTTCCACCAGTTCCAACCGCATGGAAAACAAGGATCTCATAATCTTTTTTTGAGAGTATCTTTGAGCATTGATTGACTAATTTGGTTGTATTTCCAAACATGGAAGCAGTAATCAAAGGTTTGTTTTGTACTTGCGGGACTTCTGTCTCCACCATCCCAATAATGGTGCCGACAGCGTTTGCATAGATTTGGGCACTGACTCGATTCACACCTGAAACATCAAGGATCGATGGAATCATGACCAAATCACTAATGCCCACGTAGGGCTGTGTGTCGCCAGAAGCTACCGTACTCACCATGACTTTGGGGACTCCAAGCGGTAAAGCGCGCAAACCAGATGTTCCAATAATGGTTCCATTGCTTCCGCCCATAGAGAGTCCGCCATCGATTTTCTTTTGTTTAAATAAACGATCCATGACAATAGCGATTCCCTTGGTCATCACTTTCATGGCTGTTGATTTGTCCCGTATTTTTCGTAATTCTTCTAACGATTTTCCACCAGCTTTGGCGACTTCATTGGCTGAAACATCCGGGGGGATCAAAGGCTCACCCAGTACACCTGTGTTAATCAATAATGCTCGATGACCTCTTTTTTCGATCTCATTTTTAACAAAAGCAAAGTCATCTCCTTTGGTGTCTAAGGCACCAATTACAGCAATGCTTTTCTGCATAAAAGTTCTCCTTCCACAGATAATGGGTAATCATTTTAATAGAATTAAATATCGGAATATTTATACCCAAAATTAATTGCCATCAAACAGGACGATTTGAGGAATGGGACAAGAGCCAGAAAATGGGTATGTCAATACGTTTTTAGAAAGGATTTGAGATCAGTGGTCACCAATCTTTATTTATCGCGACATGGGCAGACAGTGTGGAATATTGAGCGGCGAATTCAAGGACGAAAAGATTCACCCTTAACTCCTTTAGGAATCGAGCAGGCGAAAAAATTGGGTGATCAGCTTAAACAGACTCCTCTTCAACGGATTTATGCCAGTTCAAGTCAGCGAGCTTGGGATACTGCTTTATATGCAAGGGGGAAACGGAAGGTTGAAATCATCAAGACTAATCAACTGATGGAAATGGATTTTGGCAATTGGGAAGGAAAAAAATGGTCTGAAATTGAGCGCTTATATCCGGATGAAAGGAAGATCATGCTTGAGCATCCTGAGCAATATCAGGCGATATCTTCTCAAGGAGAGACATATGGGGAGGTTGAAAAGAGGGTTGTCAGCTTTGTGGAGGAGATTCTCGAAAAACATAGTGGAGAAAATATTCTTCTGGTCTCTCATGGCATCGTACTCAAAGTCCTCATCAACTACTATCGTGGCAACGGAATAGAATTCTTAAATCATCGTCCCCATATCCCCTGGGCGACCTTATATCAACTTTCCTTTCAGCCTGAGGAGGTACAATTGTATTTTCAGGGGGAAATGATCGGACGGTTTAAGTACCGTTAGGAGATAAGCGACATCGATTCATGATCGGTGAGAGCAAGCCTCTGCTCCCTCTCCGGGATGATAAGCCCGTTTGCTTTTTTAACATGGTTACGTGTAGGGAGCAGAAAAAGGAAGCGCATCTTTTTTATAAGCAGGAGCTATGATTTCCGCCTTCCATGATGCAATCCATTTTGGTTGATTCAGAATTGATTGACTATATCGATTTGCTTTCTGTCATCGGATGGCGGAAGACGGTAACGTCTCCATATCTGCATCAGGAGTCAACCGCTGATCATCTCTATAACAAAATGGGTTCGGTGAAGGACGATCTTTTCTTTTCCATCTCGATCAATAAACCTCGATTGTAGTACGCTTTCCTCTCCTCCTCTGGAACCAAGCTACCTCCTGTCGCCCATATAATGTGATGACTTTGATTGATGTTTGTGTCGAGTTCATGCTGGCGAAGATATTGTTTCCCTACTTGGGTGTGCGCCAATTGCATAGGACCCCACATGCCAGCTAACGCGGATGGTTCGAGTGAGATTTGTTCAGTATCCATCAATGCTTTTAATAATAGAAATAAGCGTTTATCTTCGATGGTATAAATACCACTTAAATAGGGAGGAATTAGATTGCTGACCCATTTGGAAGGTCTGCCTACCGCTAATCCATCTGCTTCTGTCTGATTATCAATGCCAAAATCATGCACATGGATTTGGTCGCGAAG
>JANWJM010000047.1 GCA_025449475.1 Thermoactinomycetaceae bacterium | reverse complement strand
GGTAGTGGCGAAGCATCCATTTGCCCATTCGTTTTTGGCAAGAGAGTTGGAGAAAAAGCGCTATCAGCGATTCTATTATGCCATCGTTTCGGGGGTGATCCAAAAAGATGAGGGAATGATCGCTGCACCCATTGGCATGGCTCCGGGTAGCCAGATCAAGCGCAGGATCGAAAAGGATCAGGCGGGAAAGCCAGCTATCACGTATTTTACGGTGTGTGAGAGGCTGTCAAATGCGACGCTCGTAAAACTTGAACTGAAGACTGGGCGAACACATCAAATCCGTGTGCATATGGCAAGTATGGGTCATCCGTTAGTAGGAGATCGGTTATATGGTGATCCAAACGATCCGTTTCCGCGACAGGCACTGCATGCTGCAGAAGTGAAGCTGATCCATCCTAGAAGCAAGAAATGGATGGAATGGAAATCATTTTTTCCGGAAGATATCATGAAATTGTATCACGATCTACGAATGATAAAATAGGAATTAAATGCTTCTATGCTCAAAAAAAATAAAACAATCGCTTGTTTTCGTTGATTTTTTTGCATCCCCAAAAAATTACGCTATAATATGTAACGGAAGAAGATTGATTTCCGTTTGTTGTATGAAATGATTGTCATTTAATAATAGAAATATAATTTGATTGATTGTTTTGGGAGGGTTTTATGGATGGACGAATTTAACAGGGGGAGTAATCCACTTGGCCCATTACCTTCCCGTTCGAGAACGGTTCGAGTCGGTTCTCGGTCGTCTCGTTCGAGAAGGGGCTCCTCGAAGGGGCGAGGAGGTGGATTTAAACGGCTTTTTAGCTGGAAATGGCTTCTATTGGTACTGCTGACAGCCGTGTTATTGGTTGTCGGAGGTTGTTCGGCTTTATTTATGCAGGCTAAAACAGTCGATTTAAAAAAGTTGGATGAGATTGAATATGCATCTACGATCTATGATATCAATAAGAAGCCTGTGATGAAAATTGGTGTGAAGCGCGAGTATGTAAAGATCGAGGATATTCAAAAAGTAAATCCTGGTCTACCTGAAGCCTTTGTAAAAGTAGAAGATGCTCGCTTTTATGATCATTCAGGTGTTGACTATTATGGAATGGGACGTGCGATCTGGACCAATATCAAAAGTGGAGGAAAAGCACAGGGAGCGAGTACCATTACCATGCAGGTTGCAGGGAATGTGATCTTGGAAGACCGGGAGAAGAAATATAGCCGGAAGATCAAAGAGATTGCAACTGCACTGAATATGGAACGAACCTATGGTAAACCGAAAATTTTAGAGGCTTATTTAAACTTTATTCTATTTGGTCAGCAAGTATACGGCATTCAAATGGCGTCCAAATACTATTTTAATAAAGATGTGACCAAAGATAAGTTGGAGCCCCATGAGATTGCTTATTTAGCAGGATTACCAAAAGCTCCAAATAAATACAATTGTTTTAGTGAAAATCCTGAGAAGCGGAAGGCAGCGAAAGATCGTCGAGACGTTGTGTTGAGAGAAATGGCTGAGGACTACATTCGTCCACCGATTATTACTGAAGCTGAATTACAAGAAGCTTTAAAAAAAGATTTGGGATGTAAGGAAGAAGGACGAAAACAGTTTGCAGATTCAACCGATAAATTGGCCGCTTATAAGGAATTTGTCATTGATGAAATCACTTCTCGTTATAATATCACGGCCGATGATTTAGGTCGTAGAGGTTATCGGATCTATACAGGGTTAGATGTAAAAGTCCAACAAAAGACTGATGAAGTCTTAAAGAATGATTCTACCTACAAGGATATTCAACATCTTGATGGCGGTTCGATTACAATAGATCCAAAAACAGGCTTAATCGTAGCAATTGGGGGAGGACGAAAATATATCGGTAGTGGATTCCCCATTCGAAGTACGGAGGAGAAAGTACAGCCTGGATCATCCATCAAACCACTAACGGTCTATTCACCAGCCATTGAATTGTCCGGCGGGAAGATCAATGAGCATTACATATTGGATGACTCACCCATTAATATCGGTGGATGGCGTCCCAAAAATGCCATTGGAGGACCTAGAGGGCAAGTGCCAATGATGGAGACAGTGAAAAACTCCTATAACCTCAGTACCATTAGCTTGTTAAGGGATCATGTGAAATTAGGTCCAGCATGGGATTATGGACGTAAATTGGGATTGGATTTGCAGGAAAATGACAAAGGGTACTCACCATTGGCTCTGGGCGGATTGACCAAAGGAGTCACTGCATTGGAGATGGCGCAAGCTTACTCGGTATTTGTGAACAACGGGGTCTATATCGAGGCTCATGCAGTGAAGGAGATTCATCAAGATTTGGATGAAGATGGAAAATTCGAAGTGAAGGAGCCAGAGCGGGAACCCAAAAAAGAAAAGGTATTCGACAAAAAGACTGCCTATTATATGACAAGAATGTTGATTGAGGTTGTGGAAAGCGGTACAGGAACACAGGCAAAATTATCAGATGGTCGTCAGACGGCTGGAAAAACCGGAACGACCAATGAAGGAAAAGAAGCCTATTTTGTCGGTTTCACACCACAGTATGTCAATGCATCCTTCATCTATAATATGCCTGGAGAAGATCCCATCACGCTATCTGGAGGACGGCATGCGGGTCCGATTTTTCGAGAGATTATGGATGAAGCACATAAGGGTAAACCCAAACTTACATTTAAGAATCCAGGGGTTCCTGAGCCTCCCGTTCCGCTGCAAGCAAAAGGTTTAAGCTTAAGCGGGAAGTATAATCCAAATATCCAGGCTGTTCAGTTGAGCTGGACCAACCTCGGAGAGAATGTCAGCTACGATGTCTATCGAGATGGACAAAAAATCGCAACCACACCCGCAACCAGTTTTTCAGATACAAATATTGAAATTCCAAATGTATTTGAGCAGATCATAGGTGGAAAGTCTTACACCTATAAAGTGGTGGCGAATGATCCTGCCAATAATATGCGGAAAGAATCGAACACGATCACTGTTAAAGTCTCTTCACAACAAAATAATGATCAACAAGAAACAAACTGTAACGAATCACCCAATGATCCATCGTGTAGACAACAGTGTCGAGATAATCCTGGTCTCCCATGGTGTGATGGTCAGGGAGATGGAAATGATTGTCCTCCATGGAATCCAAATTGTCGGGATAACCAGCGACAAGGTGGAGATGGCGATGAACGAGGTGAAAGACCTGGTGGTAATAACCAGCGAGGGTTTGGCGGTGAACGTGGCGGATATCGTCCTGGTGGCAGTGATGAAATGGGAGAGAATGACGGCGGAGGTTTTCCGTTCTAACGAATAGAAATCTCATATACTGATTTCAAGACTACTGATTTTCAGTAGTCTTTTTTTGTTTTCTTTGCTCCTGAATGAGCAACGGTTCTATCTCTTCCTTTCGCTCCATAAACTAGTCATATAGCAAGAGGAGGGGATGGAAATTGCCACAGAGAACGATTCAAGCCATCCGCATTGGTTTTACCTATATCGGAACCGTTGTCGGCGCAGGATTTGCTTCTGGTCAGGAAATTTTTCAATTCTTTGCGGTCTATGGATTTTATGGTTTTTGGGGAATACTTGTCAGTTTTATTCTGTTTTCATGGCTAGGTACACGAATGATGGTAATCAGCGCAAAATTAAAAGCAACCTCCTATGAAGAATTTAACAACTTTTTATTTGGACCTCGTCTCGGAAGATGGATGAGTCTATTTGTGGGAATTATTCTTTTTGGTGTTATTACAGCGATGTTATCTGGAACAGGGGCAATGGCGGAAGAGCAGTTAGGAATCTCTTTTCACGTTGGAGTCATCCTTACGTCGATTTTGGCGTTTTTCGTGATTGTCCACGGGATGGAAGGGATCTTATCGATCAATTCGTTGGTCGTCCCTTTGATGCTTGTCTTTATGATTCTTATCGCAATCAATTGTTTTTGGCTCGATCCAAGTAATAGTATATTTCATGATTTGTCTTTGGAATCAGGGAAGAGTTGGTGGGTTTCGGCGATCACCTATGTGGCTTTTAATTTAGCAATGTCTCAAGCAGTTTTGGTCCCGCTTGGCGCTGAAATTCAAGATGAGAAAACGTTGCGTTTGGGTGGATGGATCGGTGGGATCGGACTCGGTCTGATGCTAGGGATTAGCTATTTGGCTATGCAGTTATATTTTTTGCAGGTGAAAGAGCTTGAAATTCCTATGGCCTTTATTATTCATCAACTTGGAATCATATTCAAAGTCTTATTTTTAGTTGTGATGTGGGGTGAGATTTTTACCACACTGATTGGCAATATTTATGGGTTAGCCGTGAATATACAAAAAGTGTTCTCATTTCAACTTTCCGTTATCAGTGCGCTCATCTTTTTATGCGCGTATCTTTGTTCACTCGTGGGCTTTCCTGTTTTGATTCGTTACCTTTATCCGGCTTTTGGCTATTGTGGTCTTCTAGTGTTGATCCTTTTAATCATCCGAAAGGTTCCGCAAGCTTAAGGGGGAAAATAGTTTGAGTTTCATCGTCGCTTGCTTATTCGCTTACTTGATCGGTTCGATTCCACTCTCACCCACTTCCAAAGCTTTTCTACCTTCCGATTATTCGGCTTTTCGGACGGTGCGAATCCGAGATCTTCTAAACATATTCTTACTGGATATGGCTAAAGGGGCTGTGGCCGTATTGATCGCTTGGATGATTGCTGGAATCGTTGCCGCCCATGTGGCTGTCATTTTTGTCGTTTTGGGTGAGATGTGTCCATGTTTCCCATCTCGTCATCCGCGAAATGGCTGGTCGGTTGCGGCTGGAGCACTTTTGGTGATTAGTCCTATTTTTATTCTCATTAGCCTAGGCGTTTATCTATTAAGCTTGCTGATCACAAGAACGTTTGTGGGCTCGTTCTTTTTGGCTATCATCGCATTTTTGCTCTGTTTGATCTTCTTTGCAGCTCAATTATACCTCTGGATTCTTGTTCTCTCGATTGCTGGAATGCTTACTATTCACCGACCGAAGTGGTTGCGCAAAGGATTACGAATACGTCGCTGGAGAAAATAGTTAACGCCATTTGTCGGGGTCTGGATTGGATCGAATCTGCTCTTCTTGTTTGAGAAAGTGGTTAATCGTTACAAACTTCTTAAGAAAAAATTATGGTTTTAACGGTGCCATTTTCGTGAGTTGTGGCGATTCACATGGTAAAATAAGAATATTATATTGAGTTTCATATTTTAATCATCGTTACATAGAAACTTCCTCAAAAAAGTGGTTACCACGCCGGACATAGAATATAATATTAATTTCAGAGGATTTGCGTGGTGAAAAAGATGAAAATTGAGATCCCCAAGTTATCGCTCGTTGTGCTGATCGGAGCTTCTGGAACGGGAAAGTCGACATTTTTAAAAAAGTATTTTCGAGATTCAGAAATCGTTACCTCGGATGATTTTCATCGATGGATGGTGGATCATCTTACGAATCGCTCAGCTTCGAAAGCAGCATTTGAAGCCATGTGTTATGCTGCGGAAAAGCGTTTAGCGGCAGGAAAATTAACAGTGATTGATACGCCATCTATGAAAGAGGAGGAGCGAAAACAGCTGATCTCGATGGCGCAAAGGCATCATGTAATCTTGGTCGGGATTTTATTCGATTTCCCACTGCAAAAGGAGAAAAGTCGAATAAAGGGAGAAGGGTTTCATTACTTTCATACTTTTATGTCGCTGGAAGAGATGGGACAAGCAACGGTTGAAAGAATTCCGCTAATAGTGGATCGTACAGAGGAAGAAGGTCCATTCGATATCATTGGTGACATACATGGTTGTTTTCAAGAGCTATCTCTGTTGCTTAAAAAATTGGGTTATCAGATCAAACAATATGGAGTCGGAGAAGAAACTTCCTTTCGTGTGAAGCATCCAGAAGGAAGAAAAGTGATTTTTCTTGGAGATTTGGTCGATCGAGGTCCGGATAGTCTACGGGTTTTACAGCTTGTAATGGATATGGTTGCAACGGGAGATGCACGATGCGTCATGGGTAATCACGATGATCGATTATTGCGAAAACTAAAAGGTCAGAAAACCCAGATGAAATTTGGTCTTGAGCAAACATGGGAACAATTGAAGGATCGGTCGCCCGCTTGGATGGAAAAGCTAAAGAGTTTTTTAGAACAGCTTCCTCATCATTATGTGCTTGATCGAGGGCGTTTGGTGGTTGCACATGCGGGTCTTATTGAACCGTTTCATGGTCGTCATTCGAGGGCTGTGCGTAGTTTTGCTTTATATGGTGATCCGACAGGAGAACTTGATCAGTATGGCTTTCCCATCCGTCGTAATTGGGCAGGACATTATACCGGTAAAGCGATGGTGGTTTATGGGCACACTCCAGTCGAAGAACCCTTGTTCCAAAATCGAACAGTTAATATTGATACAGGATGTGTATTTGGTGGTTATTTAACTGCCTTTCGTTATCCTGAGCATAGTTGCATTTCTGTGTCCTCTTTGGAAGACTATGCCGATTTGGGACGTCCATTTTTTACGAAAAACGACTTTCATGCTTATCCCCCAAATATGTCCCGAATCTATAGAAAGAGAAAGAGTTGATGAAATAAAGGGGCTTTAGGAGGCAATCAGGAGTTGAAACGGGCTTAGTCGATCGACTTCCTCGCGATCGAAGCAAGCAGACGAGGACGACAAGTCCGGAGACCTGCCTTATTTTGAAACCATGATTTTCCTTCGAGGAAAGGGAGAGGATAGAGAAGAGAACTCCTTTCTTCCTCTCCTATGAAGGAGTTCAAGAAAGGTGAAATAAATGGGAATCCGAAGAACGCTGATATATGTACTGTGTCT
>JANWJM010000046.1 GCA_025449475.1 Thermoactinomycetaceae bacterium | reverse complement strand
TTTTGAACATCCATTAAATTGTCATTCCCTTTCTCTTTAGTCAATAAAAATAATAAATTTTAGTCCCATTCAGATACAAACAATATTATATCAGAACCTTCTATTTAAATTAAATGAGTTTTATTATAATTTTTTAGAGGATAATATTATTTAAACGGGGAAAATTTGTGTATTAAGTGTAAAAGCTTGTTTATTCATAATCTTAAAAAGGAGTGTTCCTGTTGAAAGCTGTTGTTGTTGAAAAGCCAGGCAGCGTCAATCAACTAAAGATAAAAGAATATCCAGTACCGGTTTGCGCAGATCATGAATTACTTGTTCGCGTGAAAGCGACATCGGTCAACCGTGCCGATCTCTTGCAAAGAGAAGGAAAATATCCCCCGCCATTAGGGGCTAGCTCCATCATGGGATTGGACATGGCTGGAATTGTGGAGAAAGTAGGTAAAGGATGCACGGGACAATGGAAACCCGGTGATCGTGTCTTTGGGCTCTTAAGCGGAGGTGGGTACGGTGAGTATGTCACCATTCCTGAGAAGATGGCGATCCCCATTCCTGATAATTTAAGCTATGAAGAGGCAGCAGCCATTCCAGAAGTTTTTTTGACGGCTTATCAAACGTTATTTTGGATTGGAAAGGTCGAACGAGGTGAAACGGTTTTGATCCACGCGGGAGCAAGCGGCGTGGGAACAGCGGCTATCCAATTGGTACAAACCATTGGAGCTACTTCCATCGTGACAGTCGGTTCTGCCAAAAAACAAAGGATTTGTTTGGAATTGGGGGCAAAGTTTGCTTTTAATTATCATGAAGGACCATTTTTACCACAGGTGAAGAACGCAACCAATGGACAAGGTGTTCACCTGGTTTTAGATTTTATTGGGGCACCGTATTTCGAACAAAATATTGATGTGTTACAAGTCGATGGAAGGCTTGTATTGATCAGTGTATTGGGCGGGAATGTATGCAAACAGGTCGCCTTATCAAAGATCTTAAACAAACGTTTGACCGTAGTTGGGACGACATTGCGATCACGAACGAATGAATACAAGATCAGACTATCAAAGGAATTTTTTTCTTTTGCACTTCCATTGTTTCAGGAGGGGAAATTGCGTCCCGTTATTGATAGGGTTTTTCCCATTACCGATGTGCGAGCAGCGCATCAATATATGGAGGAAAATAAAAATATCGGAAAGATTATTTTGCGATCGGTTTGGGAGCGTTAAACGCTCCTGATCCGTTTGAGATCAGGCAGTCATAGAAAGTGTTTGAATTGTTTCCCAATTTGTCAAGAAATTATTCTGTCCGTTTGAAGAAGGTTTATTTCATGATACCCATATCTATGATATACTTATTTTGGATATCGTGATAAACTCTTTGCGAAAGTGCAAGGACGGATGGAAGAAAACGGTAATGTCAGCGTTAACATGATTGAATAGTTTGTAAGATTACTTGGCGAAAGTCTATCAATCAACCCTTGCGGGATATTAGGGAGTTTTTCGGATGTTTGAAAGGGATGACGCTAGATACTTATTTTCTCGAGAAATCAAAGAATTGATAATTCCTAAGGAGAATGTCGTAACCGTAGATCCGGAGTGGTCGCTGGAGCGTGCATTGCTTGTATTGACAAGGCGGCAGACTTCATCGGTTCCCGTTATTAACAAGCTTAGCCAAGTTGAAGGATTGATCAGCAAAACAGATATTTTAGACTTTATGTTGGATCGCAATTGTGGCAATCAAAGTTTTGACTTTTCAGGTTTGAGTAATCATAAAGTGTTGGAAGCCATGGATCGCAATCATCAAGGGATCATGGCGAACTCAATCTTTTCGTTTGCTTTTGAAATTCTAGTGAACCGGTCATATATACCAATCATTAATGAGAAAAACCAATTTGTGGGAATTTTGACGCGAAAAGTGTTGATGGAAAAAGTGATCGAATATTTCCAGCAAGAGTATCTTGAGGTTGTTGGGAAACAAAAAAAAGGGATACAATAAAAAACAGCCAAGTTTCGGCTGTTTTTTCTGCTGGAAAGGAATTCTTGATATTAGAAGGCAGGTAGGGTAAGATAAAATAGAATAAAAATCACATGAGAATCATATTAAATTGATAATCCATTGATAATCATTGGCTGTGATGATACAATGAAAGCCCCCGAAGATGCTTAATCTCGGTTAATATAAATGTCCACTACTTGATGACAACAGATGGAGGAATGATGAAATGACAACAACCCCAAAACTTTCCATAAATCATTTAAAGGTGTCAGTTGAAGGAAAACCAATCCTTAATGGGATTGACCTAGAAATAAAAGGTGGCGAAGTTCATGCAATTATGGGTCCCAATGGAACAGGAAAAAGTACGCTGGCTGCTGCACTAATGGGACATCCCAAATATGAGGTGACGGATGGTCAGGTTCTATTAGATGGTCAGGATCTTTTGGAGATGGAAGTCGATGAAAGAGCACGTGCGGGTCTATTTTTGGCGATGCAATATCCCAGTGAGATTAGTGGGGTAACCAATGCCGATTTTTTACGTAGTGCCATTAACGCAAGACGTGGGGAAGGCAATGAGGTCTCCTTGATGAAATTTATTCGTGAACTGGATCAGAAAATGGAGTCTTTGGAAATTGATCAATCGTTCTCCACGCGCTATCTAAACGAAGGATTTTCCGGCGGTGAGAAAAAAAGAAATGAAATTTTACAATTGATGATGCTAAAACCGCGCATCGCCATATTGGATGAGGTAGATTCAGGTTTGGATATCGATGCGCTAAAAATTGTGGCGAATGGTGTCAATCAACTGTTGAGTCCAGAGATGGGTGTTATGGTGATCACTCATTATCAGCGTTTGCTCAACTATATCGAACCCCATTATGTTCATGTGATCATGCAAGGTAAAATTGTAAAGTCTGGCGGTCCCGAATTGGCGAAACGTTTGGAAGCGGAAGGGTATGATTGGGTTAAAGAAGAGCTTGGAATTGAAGATGAAACTGTAGGGCAAACCAAATAGGGAGGTGACAAATATGATGAAAACAAAAGAAATAGATGTCACCAAACTATCTGAGAAAAATAAAGAACCCAAGTGGTTGTTGGAACAACGGTTAACATCTTTACAAGAATCCAAAGATCTTCCTTTACCCAAGCTCGAGAGAACCCGTATTACAAATTGGGGATTTGAAGATTTTCACCTTGATCAAGACAAAGTTGCCCATACGGAACTCAATCGGTTACCTGAAGATATTCATTCTTTCCTGACCCATGAAGACAATTCTCATATCATTGTGCAGAAAAATATGCAAGTGGTTGTTGCCAAGAGTCAAGGAATTGAGGAACAAGGGGTCATCTTCACCGATTTGAATACAGCTATCCTTCAGCATGAAGAGCTGGTTAAACCCTACTTGTTTTCTACCTTAGAAGGTGAAAAAAATAAACTCTTTTCTTTGCATAAGGCGTTATGGAGCGGTGGGATTTTTCTCTATGTCCCGCGCAATCGAGAATTGAAGATTCCGTTTCAAAGCTTATTTTGGCTGAAAGGTAAGAACATGGGTATGTTTCCCCATGTGATTGTAGTTGCCGAAGAGAATAGCCGTGTTGAACTGATTGCCAACTTTGTTGCGGAACAAGATGATCGTCCTTCCGTCAATAATGCCATTTTAGAAGCATTTGTTGGACAGAATGCTCAAGTTCGCATTGCGACGGTCAACCATATGCCGCAATCTGTTGTAGATGTGATTTATCGTCGCGCTGTGGTCGAACGGGATGGAAAACTTGAATGGATCATTGGTGATTTTAGTGAAGGTCGACTGATTTCGGATAACTATACAGCGCTAAAAGGTGAAGGCGGACAGGTGAATGTTAAAGCGGTCACGATGGGTGCTGGCGAAATGAAGGCAAACATTACTTCTACGGTGGATCATCTGGCGCGACACACAACGAGTGACATTTTAGCGCGATCTGTTATGAAGAATACCGCTTCGAGCATTCTTAACAGTATCACCAAGATTGAAAAAGGTGCGAGCAAGTCGAACGGACAACAGTCTGGGAAAGTATTAATGCTAAATCCAAAGGCCAGAGGAGATGCGAACCCCATTTTATTAATTGATGAGAATGATGTCATCGCAGGACATGCCGCAAGCGTCGGACGTGTTGATCCCATGCAGATTTATTATTTGATGTCACGGGGGATTACAGAAGAGGAAGCGGAAAAACTAATCGTATATGGCTTTTTAGGCATAGTTCTTTCGAATATCCCATCCCAATCACTCAAAGAGCAGCTTGATCGGATAATAGAAAGGAAATTTCTCCAATGAATCCATATAAAAAGGATTTTCCTATCTTCAAACAAACCGTCAATGGTCATCCTTTGGTTTATTTGGATAGTTCTGCTACCTCGCAAAAACCGTTTCAAGTAATTGAAGCACTTGAGGATTATTATAAAACTTATAATTCAAATGTGCATCGCGGTGTTCATACCTTGGGAACAAAGGCAACCGATGCTTATGAAGGGGCAAGAGAAAAAGTTCGCCGTTTTATCAATGCGCGATCCACTAAAGAAGTGATCTTTACACGGGGGACGACAACTGCGATCAATATTGTTGCGCAAAGTTATGGTCGCGCTCGCTTGTCCAAAGGGGACGAGATCTTGATCACGCCTGCTGAGCACCATAGTAACTTAATCCCCTGGCAACAAGTTGCAAAAAGTACTGGGGCCACATTGAACTATTTGTCGCTTCGTCAGGATGGATCACTCGATCTTGATCAAGCCAAAGAACAGGTAAACACCAATACAAAAATCATCGCCATCCACCATGTTTCAAATGTGCTCGGTACGATTCAACCCATTGCTGAATTGGCTGCACTTGTTCACAAACAGGGCGGAATCATTGTGGTCGATGGTGCACAGAGTGTGCCACATTTAAATACCGATGTTCAACAATGGGGGATCGATTTTCTCGCTTTCTCATCTCATAAGATGTTTGGACCGACGGGAATCGGTGTTCTTTATGGTAAAGAACACTTATTGGAAGAGATGGAACCGATCGAGTTTGGCGGGGAAATGATCGATGAAGTCGGACTCTACGAATCGAAATGGACAGAACTTCCTTGGAAATTCGAGGGAGGAACTCCAATCATTGCAGGGGCCATCGGTTTAGGAGCTGCGATAGATTATCTCGAAGAGATCGGTATGGAGCAAATTTTTCAACATGATCACGCCTTAGCAAAATATGCAATGGAAGAGATCAGTCGGATAGAAGGATGTACCGTTTATGGTCCCAAAGAACGAGTAGGGCTTGTTACGTTTAATCTTGAAGGAATTCATCCACATGATGTTGCAACGGTCTTGGATGCAAAGGGGATTGCAGTGCGAGCGGGTCATCATTGTTGTCAACCGTTGATGAGATGGCTAGAAGTACCAGCAACGGTTCGAGCCAGTTTTCATATTTATAATGATGACGCCGATGTGGATGCATTGATAAAAGGGATCCAAACGACAAAGGAGTATTTTGGTTATGCAACTCGATGATTTATATCGGCGCGTCATCATGGATCATTACCAACGTCCTCGCAATCGAGGGAGAATCGAAAATGAGGCATTGACGGTTGATCTTAATAACCCTACCTGTGGGGATCGGATCTCTTTGCAAATGAAGCTCCAAAATGGGAAAATAGAAGAAGCAAAGTTCGAAGGGGATGGCTGTTCCATCAGTATGGCTTCTGCATCGATGATGACAGAAACGGTCAAAGGTTTAAAAGTGAAGCAAGCGCTGCAACTCGTCGATTTGTTTTCAGATATGATGCAAGGAAGTGAAGTGGATCTTGAGCAATTTCCACTTGAGGATATTGAAGCTTTGATGGGGGTGGCGAAGTTTCCAGCACGTATTAAATGTGCAACATTAGCATGGAAAGCAATGGAAAAAGGATTGAAAAATGAGTATAAGGAGGGTCTCTGATGGCGAAGCAAATACCTGAAATTGAAGAGTACCGATATGGGTTTCGTGATAAAGATGTTTCGGTGTATCGAGCCAAGCGGGGATTGACACGAGAGATTGTTGAAGAGATCTCGCGAATGAAGAATGAACCGGAATGGATGCTGCAATTTCGTCTAAAGTCGCTAGAACAATTTTACAAAATGCCACTCCCAAATTCGCATAACAGTAAATGGTTCTCGATTTTGCCTGGGAAGTTGGATGACCTCAATTTTGATGATATCACGTATTATGTGAAACCCTCGGAGCGAAAAGGACGCTCTTGGGAAGAAGTTCCGGAAGAAATCAAAAAGACTTTTGATAAGTTGGGTATTCCTGAAGCAGAACAGAAATTTTTAGCCGGTGTTTCAGCGCAGTATGAATCGGAAGTTGTTTATCACAATATGCAAAAAGAATTGGAAGACCAAGGTGTGATCTTCTGTGATACGGATACGGCTGTACGTGAGTATCCGGAACTCTTAAAAGAGTACTTTGGTACTGTGGTTCCGCCTTCTGATAACAAATTTGCTGCATTAAATAGTGCGGTTTGGAGCGGTGGAAGCTTTATCTATGTGCCCAAAGGTGTGAAGTGTGAAGTTCCTCTTCAAGCGTACTTCCGCATTAATTCGGAAAACATGGGGCAATTTGAACGTACATTGATTATCGCTGATGAAGGGAGCTTTGTTCACTATGTGGAAGGATGTACTGCTCCGATTTATAGCACGGACTCCCTTCATAGTGCAGTAGTTGAAATTATTGTAAAAGATCATGCGCGTTGTCGCTATACGACGATTCAAAACTGGTCGGCAAATGTATATAACCTTGTAACGAAGCGAGCCGTTGCGGAACGTGGAGCGCATATGGAATGGGTGGATGGAAATATTGGTAGTAAATTGACAATGAAGTATCCAGCTGTGGTGATGAAGGGGGAAGGAGCCAAAGCAGATGTTCTTTCCATCGCAGTGGCTGGAAAAAATCAACACCAAGATGCAGGTGCAAAAGTAACTGCATTAGCACCGAATTGTACAGCGACCATTGTTTCCAAGTCGATTAGTAAACAAGGTGGAAAAGTCACTTATCGTGGTTTAACCAGCTTTGGACGGAATTCGGCCGGTTCAAAAGCGAATGTGAAATGTGACACGCTGATTTTGGATGATCAATCCACATCGGATACCATTCCTTACAATGAGATCAAAAATGACAATATTATTTTGGAGCATGAAGCAACGGTCTCCAAAGTGAGCGAGGATCAACTCTTCTATCTGATGAGTCGGGGTTTGACGGAGGACGAAGCAACTCAGATGATCATTATGGGCTTTATTGAACCTTTCACGAAAGAATTGCCGATGGAATATGCCGTTGAAATGAACCGCCTGATTAAGTATGAAATGGAAGGCTCCATTGGATAAGATTGGATGGCTCCCAAACAACTCGGTTGATGGAGAAGACGAACGGTTGAAGTTCGTCTTCTCCTATCTTTAAATCGCAATGTTGGTTGCAAGATCAAACGTTGAAAGTGGGATTTAGAAGTGAAATGGATTAAAATACTTGGTGGAAATATTTATCTTCTTCTTTTGTTGGGCTTGCTTTTCCTATTATTACTCCTGTTTGGATCTCGCTTCTGGGGAGGAAGTTAACACAACTTGCATTTAGGGAAGTATTGTTTTAATATTTAGAACGGAAGGAATATTCTTTTATAGCATTGTTTTTTTATCCAAGACCTGATGCACAACAGATCATCAGGTCTTTTTTAATCTCTCCAGAAGCATTGAAGCAAGGCAATGATCCCCTGATATGCGAAGATTCAGAAAGGGAGTGAGTGGATGGGCACTATAGAAAGTGGTCATAGTCAATGGTTGAGATATAGCGTTCTTTTTGAAGACGATAAATATTTTCGATACAGTCTTGAAATTTGTTTTGATCCTTACTTTCCCAATAGCGTGCCATGCGCAACCAGAATTGGAGTTCCTTTTTTGGGTCAGCATTCTTCCGAGTGATTTCTTGTCCTTTTTGAAAATAATACAATGCTTCGTCAATTTTACCCATCGAGAAACAAAGATCGCCGATGGCCAGAAGACATAAACTAAATTGATTGGTGTGTTTGGTTGAGTCTGAATGTTTCATCGCCATTTGAAGATATCGATAAGCTTGTTGGAGTTTGTTTTGTTTCATATATAAAATGCCTAATTGCAGATAAGAAGATGCACGTTTGGAATCATGGTTTTGCGGACTTTTCCTTTGAATCACCATTTGGAAGCACGATTCAGAGAGGCTCCATTCCCCACACATCATGTAAATATTCCCTAAGGTTGTCCATAGATTTAATAGTTGGTTCAATTGATTGTTACGGCTCGCTAGCTTGATTCCATCTGTCGCATAGTGAATCGCTTCATCGTATAGTCCAGCTTTTTGGGCAAATTCGGACCGCAGAGCATAAAAGCGGATCGTAGTTTGAATATCATGAGGGTTATGGACTGAATTCCATATTTCCTGAAGTAACTGATTGCCTTCTGCCACCCGACGAAGTTTTTTTAAACATTCTATTTTATGGAGGAAGAGTTGACTTTTAATGTGTGGTTGATCGCCATCGTCTTGAAAGATTTCGATGCCATGTTCAAGGTATGTCAGCGCCTGTTCGAAGTTTCTTTGTTGGTATTGGGAGCATCCCAAGTACAGGTAACAGGCTGCAGCGATATTCGAGTTCTTGAAAGCTGGGCTATTCTGTTTAATGAATCGCAAGACTTGGAGGAAGGCGCGTTCAGCTTGTTTCCATTTTTGTTTATTAAAGAAGCAACACCCTTTATAATAATAAATTTTCGCTGTAAAAGGATGATCCTCTCTTAATTGTAATTCACTTAATTGTGTCAGTGCTTCATCTTCGTAGCCTAACTCACATAATGTGGAAATTTTTAAAAAAATAAACTGCAATTTATGCAAATCTTTCTGCTCTTGGATCAGTATTTCGGACAACTTGTTTTCAGAAAGGTGTAGCTTCTTTAATAAATAGGAGATTTTTTCAGGACTCACATGAGCGATGCCGCGTTCAATGTTACTGACTGTAGCTGGTGAAATATTTTCATCAGCTAGATCTTCCAGGCGAAGACCGCGTTCTTTCCTTACTTTACGGACAATTTTTCCTACTTCTTGTAAAGTAAGATTCTTCATTTCGCTCTCCTCCTGAAGTTAAAAATCTGAATAGTACTAATTATAATACCCGTTTTTTAACTCTTTGGGAATAAAATTTTACAATTTATAGAGAGAAGGAATCATAAAAATTAGATTGAAAATATTTGAAAACGGAAAGGATTATTTAAAAGAGGTGTGAAAGAAGTTCAGGAGGAAACAAATTGATTTTATTACTAACAGAGTTGAAAAATCGATGTATTCGAAGTCAAATCTTTGACCTATCCGCACAATTGGCCTATTATTTTTTATTATCACTTTTCCCTTTTTTATTATTAACAGTTACAATACTTGCGTATGTACCTTTACAAAGCAAAGATATATTGCTATTTCTAAAACCATTTATTCCGCATGAATCGTTTCAATTGATTAAAGATAACTTAAACCATCTCTTTGTTCTACGGAGAGGAGAGATTTTATCGATTAGTCTGATTTCCACCATCTATCCAGCATCTTTAGCATTTCAATCCATTATTCGGACATTAAATCGTGCTTACGATGATCGCTATCAACGTCCCTTGTGGAAAAATATTATTTTAGGCACAGGTTTTATGATGGGACTCTTCTTTGCTCTTACGTTCTCTTTACTGTTATCGGTTTTTGGTAAAATCATCGGGAATGGGTTGATCCATTTATTTGGTCTTACGAAATGGTATGCAGCGATTTGGGATCTCATGCGATGGGGAATCAGTACCGTGATTTTGGCATTCATTTTTTTGGGGATCTATAAGTTTATCCCCTGTGTGCGCATCTCTTTTCGCGAAGCGTTACCTGGAACCATCTTTGCGACACTCGGTTGGCAGACAAGCTCACTCGCTTTTTCAACCTATGTCAGTCTTGATCACTATTCGTTGATCTACGGTAACTTGGGCGGAATAATTATCTTGTTGGGCTGGTTTTATCTGACAGCTTTTATCTTGATCGTTGGCGGACATATTAATGCCGTATTAAAAAAAAGAAGCGTTAGTTGACACTAACACTTCTTTTCACCGTTTTCTTTCCGAATTTGTTTGTAGATGGATCTGAGGAGATTTGTTTTTTTATTCCACAGCTCTAAAGAAAGGTCTACAGGATATTCTTCCGGATTGAGCAATCGAAGATATTCTTCCCAAAACAAGGAAATTTGTGATTGATGATGAGCCCGAATTTCATCAAGAGAAGGTAAATCATATACCAACTTACCTTGTTGAAAAATGGGTGTTAACAGAGGAACAGCGTAAAAGTCTTTGACTTTCTTTTGCCGAAACGTTTGGGTTGGATGAAAAAGTGTAAGGACCTGATTTTCATTAATTTTTTCTTCCGCAAGTGTAATATAGTCGGCTTTGGCTTTTCCGGATCGAGAATCAATGATACGATAAACCTCTTTTCTTCCTGGTGTGGTAATTTTTTCTGGATTGGATGAGATTTTTATGGTTGGTTCCCACTGATTATTTTCATAACGAGCGACCATTTTAAATACTGCGCCGAGTGAAGGTTGATCATGTGCAGTAATCAAACGTGTTCCTACTCCCCAACCGTCGATTTTGGCTCCTTGTGTTTTGAGATGTAAGATTGTAGCTTCATCAAGATCACTCGATGCGATAATTTTTGTCTCGGTTAAGCCTGCTTGATCAAGCATTTTTCGCGCTTGTTTGGAGAGGTAAGCCAGATCGCCACTATCTAAACGAATACCGGTAAGTTGTTTCCCTTCTTTCTTTAGTTCTAAACCGACTTGGATGGCGTGTGGGAGCCCACTTTTTAAGGTGTCATACGTATCGACTAAAAGGATCGACTTATCAGGAAAGGCTCGTACAAACGCTCGAAAAGCTTCCAATTCGTTCCCAAAGTCTTGGACCCATGAGTGGGCGTGTGTTCCACTGGTAGGTATTCCAAATCGTTGCCCTGCAACCATGTTCGAGGTGGCATCAAAGCCAGCAATATATGCTGCTCTTGCTCCCCAAATGGATGCATCCATTTCTTGCGCTCGTCGTGCTCCAAATTCTAACAACGTGTCATCAGGAGCGATTTGACGAATTCGGGCAGCCTTCGTAGCTACTAATGTTTGAAAGCCAATAAAGTTGAGTAATGCTGTTTCTATCAGATGAAGTTCAACAACATTCCCCTCGATGCGAAGCAATGGTTCATTGGGAAAAACGATTGAACCCTCCTGCACTCCATAAACGTTTCCACGAAAGCGAAAAGAGCGTAGGAAATCAAAAAATTCTTTTTCATATCCTTCGTTGAGCGATTGCAGGTATTCGATATCTTTTTCTGTAAAACGCAAGTGTTGTAAGTAGCGAATCGCACGTTCCAAGCCCGCAAAAACTGCAAACCCGTTTCCGAATGGCAAAGTGCGAAAATAAAGATCAAATGTACGGTAGTGATGAATCGAATTGTTTTTCCAATGTGCATAAATCATAGTAAGTTGGTATTTATCGGTATGTAATGCTGAAATCATCTGCTAACACCTATCACTTTCAGAAAATTATTGTGAAATATTGAACAAAAAATGGCACCATAAACCTTCTTTGTATTTTATATAGAAAAGGATCGCTTGTCAATGAATAGATAACTAGCTGTAACTGTAGACATAGTACGATTCTGGTTTCGCGTTCAATTTGCATCCTTGCTAAGATGTGAACAATTTAGGGATGAATCAGTAATGGTTGTCAACATGCTTCCATCGATTGCTTTGTACTTCTTAGCGACTGTTTTCCTTCTGAAATGGAAGAATTCAGAAGAATATATGGTACAATGATGAAAAGAGAGATGTAGGAGTCAGTAGATATGGAACAAGACATCCATCCTATCCGAGTTGGCTTATGTGGATGGGGGGACCATAATTTATACCCTGCTCAAACCCCTTCCAGAGAAAAACTATCCATCTATGCACAAACTTTTCCTGTGGTTGAATTGGATAGTACGTATCATGCCATTCCATCTTACGATCGGATGGAAAAATGGGCAAAGCAGACACCGGAAGGCTTCCAATTTGTCATCAAAGCATATCGAGAATTGACCGGTCATGGACGGAGGCAGGGGACCCCAATCCGATCATGGAAAGAGATTGTCGATCAATATTTGGAAGCAATTCAGCCGATGAAAGAAGATGGAAAAGTGTCGATGCTTTTATTTCAATTTCCTCCCTGGTATGATTGTAAGAAGCCGCATGTGAAATATATTCGTCGCTTACGGGATCAATTTCAAGAATACATATTGGCGATTGAGTTTCGGCATCAAAGTTGGTTTCGACCCTCTTTTCGTGAGAAAACGTTGCGCTTTTTGGAGGAAGAACAGTTTGTTCATGTTGTTTGTGATGAACCACAAGCAGGTGAAGGATCCGTTCCCATTGTTCCTGTGGTCACGCATCCGAGGCATTCTCTCATACGCTTTCATGGGAGAAATCAAGCCGGTTGGAATGATCGAGGTCCAAATTGGCGAAAGGTAAGATACGCT
>JANWJM010000045.1 GCA_025449475.1 Thermoactinomycetaceae bacterium | reverse complement strand
TCATGCTTATGAGTTCCCTTTTACATTGACTACTTTCGAATATGTTTGATTCACATCCATGGTGTAACCAAGAACTTGACAAAATGAGCACATCATATGAATGGATAGGGTCAAATGAAAATCCATTCATATAACTTAATTTTATTATCCAATAATGAATGAGTTGTTGTCAAGACAAAACAATTACTGACCAATAATGAAGAAAAGATCTGATAAACTGTCGTGTCTATCCGATACCCATGAACACGACAGTTGATAACGATTGCTACTTATGCTTTCGTTAGCTCTTTTCGGTTTTCAAGATACTGTTTGGCTAATTGAACAGCTTTCTTCACATCCAAATAGCCAGCCTGTTCATTTCCTAAAATAGAAGCGGTACTCATGAAGATGGACTTAATATCATTGGGACTTAGATAAGGATTGGCCTCTAATAATAACGCTGCAACACCCGCACAGAAGGGAGTAGCCATGGATGTCCCCGACATGCGAATATAATACTCACCGACACGACTTTCAGAGAGCATCTTCTCTAGCTCGGAGCCTGGTGAATTCAGCGAGATAATATCCGTCCCAGGTGCATATATATCGGGTTTGACAAGCCCATCCAAAGTAGGACCCATACTCGAAAAAGGAGCTTTGACATCATCATCGCGCGAAACCGTGTTTCGATCATCGGCTGCACCCACTGTTATGATCAAGGGATGATTGCCTGGAGTGCTAATCGTTCCTCGATGAGGGCCATCGTTTCCTGCTGCTGCACAGACTACAATTCCTTTATGCCATGCTTTTTCCGCAGCTTGAGCCAATGGATCATCACGATACGACTCCAAGGCCGGGGATCCAAGCGAAAGTGAAAGGACTCTAATTCCATATTTCTCTTTATTTTCAATACACCATTCAATCCCTCGAATAACTGTAGAAAGCCGACCGCCCCCCGAGAAATCAAGTACCTTGACACCCACAATGTCCGCTCCCGGTGCAGCGCCCGCATAAAGACCTTCCGATTGAGACCCATTCCCTGCAGCGTCGCCTGCACAATGCGTACCATGACCTTGATCATCATACGGATTTTTTTTACCTGCCACAAAGTCTACAAAACCTCTAATGCGGGAATGGGGTTTGGTAAGATCGTCGTGTGGATAAACTCCCGTATCAAGGATTGCGATAGTCACTCCTTTTCCTGTCAATCCTTCCTCGAGCTGAACATCTCTTGCCCCCGTGCTCTTCGCAGCGATATCTAAAAAAGCCTGAACTTCACGATCATAATAGATTCGCTCTACCTCTTGCCGTTCCACTAAGATTCGAATCATCTGAGGAGTTAACGTTCCATAAAAACTGCTTATTAGTTGGATCTCGCTCAACTGTGAACGGTTGGTGATCTGTTTCAGAGACTCTTTTTGTTTTTCTGCAACTCTATTTTTTAATCGTATGATCACAGGCAACATTTTGGAGTTTAGATTGGCAACAGTTGCCCCCATTCTTTGAAGTTGATAGCGTAAACCGGGATCAATGCGATGGTGATACTCCTCAAACCAAGGTTTTTTCTGTTTACTCACGATTGATCAATCCTTCCCAATAATTCGAAAATACAATCAAAAAAAGGGCGCTCTAAAAAAGAAGACTGTCGACTAAGTCCCTATTCCTGACCTACTCCTCATTCTCACAGCCAGCAAGCGAATGGCTGTTTTTTTAATTATCGAAACAAAACATCTATTATTATATTTCCCCTATGTGTGTATTTTCCCTCTATTTGAAGTAAAAAAAAGCCACTGTTTACAGTAGCTTGAATTAACTGATTTTCTCGATTGCCAGATCCAATAATTCCTTTTCTAATCTTGTTGAACAACTATTATGATAGCCAAGATGTCGATAGAAAGAAAGCAATTTCTTCGTTCCTTCATCTACTGTAATCCAAATTCGTTTAACACCTTTCTTCCAAAAACGACTTTCTAAAGCTTCAACAAGTCTAGTTCCGACTCCTTGACTCTGGTAATTTGGATGGACAGCTAAACAGTAGAAAAAGCCTGTGTCCCCGTCCATGGTGCCTACGATTGCACCAATCACCTTTTTATCGTAACTTTCCGCTACGATCACCAAATCACGATCCACAGCTAGCTGATTGGACAGTACACGAAGAGTCTCTCTTTCACGTTCGTGAGAAGCAGTCATTTTCCAGATCTGGGTAACATCATGGACATCAGACAATTGAAAAGAACGTAATTGCATAGAAATTGCCCTCCTCGACTTGAAGCTACTTTAATAATTTGTCATAAAAATGCCCAAAAATGTTCAAAGATAACTATTACATTGTACTTTATAATTCTTTTCTTTTCAATTTCATTATCGATTACGTATCTGGCAATATCTGGTCTAACGATTCTCCAACTCTCCATAACCACGGAACATAAATAAATAAGGTCAATGATGCATACAATAAATCAAATTGAACGTGCTTAAAAAATATTACTCCTAACAAAAGAGATGACCAAATAGAAAAAGACCACCAGCTTAATTTTTTAGGAAATTTCCGGGTATAAAACATCACAGCTGTATAAAAGAATCCACTGATTGCAAAGCAAATCGGTACAATTTGTGTGATTAATTGTCCCAGTAACGATTCCCATTCATTCAAGTAATAAATCAAATGGATCGAAGGTTTGGTACTAACCCCTTCCAACAAAGTGGGTATGATCGTCATCTGTACAAAATACCCGAGAAAAGCAATGGCAGCTGCTACCATTGATATAAACCAAGCGCAATTTAATAGAATATGAAAGGAGCGATTGAGTAAAAAAGTAAAAACACTAAAAGTAGCAACAACGGAACAGATTGCAACGATCGAGCTAATCCAAGATGCAAGCACCCAATTTTGATGCGATAAAAGATATTGAGAACGCTGAATCATGGATCCCCTAAATGCTTCTGACAGGAAAAACAAAACGAAACAGACGGCGTTGATATGAAGAAGAGCTGATCCTTTAAAAATCCAAGAGAAATAGACACTCTTTTGGAAGATCTCCACCCCCACCATCATTACCGTTCTATTTGGAAAACCTTATACCATATTTTTGCCTTTTTTGTGTCAATGTAAACAAAAAAGGTCGTCACATTTTACGACTATCCGCAAGGGAAGAAATCAACTGATATGCCTTTTGATAAACCCTTGCTAAAGCGATTTGGGGTAAATCTTGCACGCGAAACCAGGTATCATTTCTCTTCTTCTCCTGTTCATTGATATGAACGCTGATTCGTAGAAGGGTAATTTGCCAATGTCGATGACTAAAGATATGTTCAAATGAACCGATTGTTTCAAATGAGGAATGCTCGATATTTTTGACCATGATATATTTTTCTACCTCATCTTTTATTTTGTCTTTCGGAACATGTTCAATGGTCGGTAACCCCCACATACCAGCCAATAGTCCTTGTTTTTTCCGCTTTTCCAGCAAGAGATATTCACCATCCGTGATCCATAAAAAGATTACAGGTACCTTCTTAGGTGATTTCAACTTTTTTTTGATCGGGAGTTCATCTTGCAAACCATCAGCAAAACCCTTACACACTTCCCGCAAGGGGCAAATCAGACAGGTAGGTGAAGTCGGTGTACAAATGGTCGCTCCTAACTCCATCAGAGCTTGATTAAAATCTCCCGGCGAGTGATCAGGAAGGATACGGAGTACAATCTTTTCAAATTTTTTTCGAGTGGTGGATTTTGCGATATCATCGGTTAGAGAGAACAAACGTGAGATTACACGCAATACATTTCCATCGACCGCCGCTAATTTTTGATTATAAGCGATGCTTAAAATGGCTCCCGTTGTATAAGATCCCACCCCTTTTAAAGATGAGATTTCCTCAGGCGTACTTGGAACTTTCCCGCCATACTTTGCCACCACTTCTTTTACAGCTGCATGCAAATTTCGAGCCCTGGAATAATACCCCAAACCTTCCCATGCTTTGATCACTTCTTCTTCATCTGCTTGTGCTAATTGATGCAAAGAAGGGAATTTTTTAATAAATTGATTATAATAAGGGATAACGGTATCAACTCGTGTTTGTTGTAGCATAATTTCGGAAACCCAAATTTTATAAGGGTCTTTATCTCTTCTCCAAGGCAAGTCTCTCTGATGTTCACGATACCACATGAGCAAATTTTGCTGAATTGTTTTTCTATTATTTTCATTTATCATTGTTATTATTTCCTCCGGCTATATATTAAGTTCTTATGATATATTATGTAATGAGGTTTCATAGAGGGTAAATAGCAAACAATACTTTGGACATCATAGGAGTTCTTCCACATCCATGCCATCTATTCATTGTTATGGCTTCAACGCCTCAATACTGACGATTTGACCATACACAAAACTCGAATCCTAGGAGGATCTTATGGATACAGGCACGCATTTTGTAATGGGGATCGGTTTGTTTGCTTTAGCTCATCTGGACCCCATGATCACAAGCCACCCAGAAACCACCCAAGCTGTAGCTTTGGGAACAATTATCGGTTCACAAGCGCCAGATTTAGATGGGCTCTATCGTTTCGCTGGAAATGCTGCCTATATACGTAATCATCGAGGTTGGAGCCATTCCCTACCCATGCTACTAATTTGGCCGACAGTGATTAGTCTACTTATTGGCCTGATACTACCGAATGCACATCTCCTCTCACTGTGGCTATGGACATTGATCGCGGTATGGATCCACGTTTTTATCGATCTATTTAATACCTACGGTACACAAGCATTTCGACCTCTCTCCCATCGTTGGATTGCGTGGGATATCATCAATATATTTGATCCTTTTATCTTTTCTGTCCACTTAGGCGGCTTTTTGCTTTGGTGGTTATTTCCCAATTATCCTGGTCAAATCTTTGCATTTCTCTATTTATTGATTATGATCTATATTTTTTGGCGAACATGGTACCATCAGCATTTGCTTCATTGGGTGCAAAAAAAAATCGACGAGCCGGGTGAATACAAAGTGACCCCCACCTACAAACCCAATGTCTGGAATGTTTTGCTCATCCAAAAAAACTATGTCAAGATGGGGGAAATCCAAAGAAAACGACTCATATGGACGGGTCAAATCTCATTGGATCAGTACGATCATCCCGCTGTAAAAGCTTCTCAAGATTCTGAAGCCATTCGCTCTTTTTTATATTTTACTTCATACGGTTTTCCGCAAGTTTATCGTCGAGAATATGGTTTTGAAGTAAGGTGGATCGATGTTCGTTACCATAACAAAAAACATTTCCCTTTTTTCGCGGTTGCGTTGCTTACTCATGATTACCAAATCATTAATTCTTACGTTGGATGGTTAAGTAAAAAACAACTCGAGAAAAAGATACAACAACTGATCACTTCACATCATGGAGGTTGAACAACTTTGTGGTTACAAACAAAACCCATCGAAAACAAACCGGAATCTATAACAGAAACCAAAGAGGAGACCATCCCCTTATGGGAGGGCTTTATGAACAAAATCAAAAATTTTATTCAAGAAACGATTGACGACCCGGTGACCAATCTACTGATCCCACTTGGGGAAATTTTACTAATTATCTTGATCACCTTTTTGGTGATCCGACTGGTGGATCAACTCGTCGACAGAATCTTTAAGCTGAGTAAAACAGATAGTAATAAGGCTCTCACGTTGCGTAAACTGATTAAATCCGTCTCCCGATATCTCATCTACTTTATTGCTTTCGTCAGTCTTATGATCCAAATCGGCTTTGATCCACGACCTGTATTGGCTGGTGCAGGGATCGTTGGGCTGGCGATCGGATTTGGTGCTCAGAGTCTCGTGAAAGACGTGATTACAGGCTTCTTCTTGATTTTTGAGAGTCAACTTGAGGTAGGCGATATTGTACAAATTAACGGAGAAATTAATGGCACAGTCGAAGAAGTTGGGCTCCGTGTAACGAAAATTCGTGAATTTAACCAACGACTTCATTATTTGGCCAATGGAACCATCACCCAAGTTACCAACTACAATCGAGAAAAAATGAGAGCCATTATCCCGATTACGGTTCCATATGAATCGAATCTTGATCTAGTGAATCGAACACTTGAAGAATTATGTGAAAAGATCAAAGAGAAATATGAGAACGATTTGGTCGAAGAACCTGAAGTAATGGGTGTCACCAAAATCGATCAAACAGGTGTACAATTCACCATCACTGCCATCTGCAATCCGGAATCATATTGGAAATTAGAAAGGGAAATGCGCAAAGAAGCTGTGCTTGCGCTTAACCGAAACAACATTCAAATCGCCTATCCGCGAAGTGTGATCTACCATTCGGCGGAAATCGAAGCACTTTCCAAGAATCGTCCATCGAAAGACAATTTATTAAATGCGACGTGAAGTTGCAATCATTGAAAAACGACCTCTGAATGTGACATTCAGAGGTCGTTTTTTTCCCTAGTTATGAAAAGATCATCCATCGATTTTGAACAAATGCCAATAGGATCACTATGAAGGAAGCGATCCCGGTCCAAATCGCCACTTTGGTTAAATCTCTTTTGAGAATGCCCACTTCATCGACACTTGCTACTCGTTTCTCTTTCGTTCTTTTTCGCTTTCGTGCCATCTTTCCACCTCAATCATTGCTGAGATAATCCCAGAGATAGATTGTCACATAACTTTGAAAAGGAGCCCAAGATTGACCCAACTTCCGAATCTCTTCCTCGGAGGGTCTTTCCTTTCGATGATATACTTTTTGAATCGCTTGACGCAATCCAATATCAGCTGCTGGCAATACATTCGTTCGACCTAAACCAAAAAGTAAAAAACATTCGACTGTCCATCTTCCAATCCCCCGAATGGGTAACAAGTGGTTCATGATCTCCTCATTCGAGAATGATCGGAGCTTCTCTAAATCAAGTTTTCCATCCACAATCTTTCTAGCAAGATCGATAATATATTCCGCTTTTCTTTGACTAAATTGTAACTTCCTCAAATCATCCACCCGTAAAGAAGCAATTTGTTCTGCATTCGGAAAAAGAGGATACCACTTTTGTTGAAACTCCATCTGTTTCCCTGCAATCTCGACTAAACGTCGCTTCAAAGCTGCGGCGAAGGATTGATTGAGTTGTTGTGAGAGAATGGTTGTGATTAAACATTCAAAGAGCGTTGGAGTTAATACCCAATGCATTCCCTCTCTTTGTCGAAAAATCTTATCGAGAATGGGATCGTTTGAAAAATGTTCATAAAACAAGGATATATTGCTTCTTGTCATCAAAAGATTTGACCATTGGTCACGAATCTGTTTTTTCTCTCCATGTTGCAATCGACCGTAGATGGCGATGTCTATACAAGCATCATCTCGATTCTCTGAAAATGCTAACAAGAGCGGGCCTTGTTTGCCTTCTATCGCTCGATAAAGAATACCATCCTCTACTTGATACAAGCATTCTAGATCCGAACGCAGCCGACGTGTGGTCTGTTCAAAGGAGTAAGGTTTTACATACGGCAGTTGAATGCAATCGATTTCAACACCACCTTTAAATTTTGGCTTTATTTTTTAATTCTAGACGTACATCTTTCTTCCCATCAAACTTGGCATCTCAACTCTCTCAACCGAAAAATGAGACAAAAAAACTAAGCTTTTACCAGCTCAGTTTGCTATTCCTTTAAGCGTTTAATCTTCCAGAAGTCACGCAATAATAAATAGAGTGAAGAAACCCATTTAAAATCGAATGGAATCTCACGAACTTCCTGCGTTTCACTCCATTCAGGGCGTTGTACACATCGTCTTTCGTACTGGATATGAATAATAATAACACTTAACATAAAAATAAGACCAACTTGTGGAGAAATGATCGGATAGTCATACATCCCATGCCCTAATAACGCAATCGTTTTCGAGATCAGCATACCAGCTAAGCGCTTCTCTTCTTTTGAATTGGCGGCCTTTCGCCAACGTCTTGCGCGATATAAGGTCATCAAAATCAGAAAGATAAATAACGATAATCCAATGACACCAAATTCCACCGCAATCCCTAGAAAGACATTATGCGCATGAAATACATAAAATCCAGCTCTTTCTAGAAAGAGTTGACCAAAATGGAGGGGTAATGTCCCCACTATCCAATGTTCTTGGAAGATTTTAAACGCATTTGACCAAACAATAAATCGCACATTAAACGTACTTACCAATGTATCGGTTCGAGGAATGATTTCAGGATAGATGATGACTAATGTTAATAGTGAGATGCCTAACGCCAACGTGCGCTTTCGATGTCCTGTCATCCATACTTGCACGATAAGTCCAATCACAAGCCCAACCCAAGCCCCACGGGAACCTGTACACCATATTGCGGTACAGAAAAGCACAAACGTGAGCAAAGCAGCAATCTTTTGCCATGATTCACGTAAAACCGTTAGTGCATAAATGCTCATAAGAGCAAAACAGATCAGCATGGCAGCAGCTAGATTGGAATTTCCTGCTGTGCCTACACTTCGTACTGAATTTTCAGACTGCCATCGATACTCGCGATAAAAATCGAGCAAATGTCCAAGGATTGACTGATTGAGCACTGGCCAATCAACTTGTTGAATCACCACAATAGCGGCTACATAGATACCACCCAGCCAAAAACAAAGATATAACCTCTGTACTTCCATCCAATTCCAGTTGACAATATTGCGAATCCAAATGGTCAGCAAATAATATAATCCAAACATCGCAACAGGTACAATCCCAATTGGAATCCCATTGTCAAACCATGAAGGATTAAAATACCAACTCACAAGAGATAAACACATAAATCCCAAAAAAATTCCTTCTGGAAAACTTTTAAGACTCCAATTGTTGTTGTGTATGAGGGTCATGACTCCAATAAGAACTAAAGCAACTGGAGGAAGAAATGGCGTGAGAAGGATGGATAAATATAAAAACAGTGTATAGCCTACAACGATTGATCGGTTATGATATCGTATCAAGAGTTTATACTCCTTTTTTATTTAATTTTGCATTGTTCATAAAAATCGGTATTTTGATCCATCCATATGTAGTGAGTGATAATCTGATTTATTATAACATACTCATCTTGTTCTTCTCCACGACTGAACGTTATCCTTTTTTCTTGATAGCTTTACGGATGATGATGATTAAATAGATTATTTCCATTCATTCTTCGTAATCAAACTTCAAAAATCTACAAATACTAATCAACACGAATCGATAATAAGGAGGTTCTAAATCTTGAAGAAAAACATTGGTACATGTGATGCATTGATCCGCATCACATTGGGGCTTGTCGGTTTAGCTTATTGCTTGGTTCAGGCGAATCGAAGAAAATACAACTTTCCTTGGATCTTAACCTCAATCTTTGCCATGAAAGTGGGGGAAGGAATTCTCCGCTACTGTCCGATGCTTGACCTATTAGGTAGAAATACAATCGGTCAAGATAACAAAAACTCCCTATCGATCATCAACAAATAAGTAAATGAACCATGGCGCTCCCGATCGTTCCTTATGATCGGGAGTCGTTTTGCTACAAAGCGAATTGAAAATATTTTCTTTTTCTAATTATCTATTTCTTGTTTTATATTCAATTAAAAGCGGGTAATAGACTACCGTATACAATGTTTTCAAAGAATCGTGTTCACTATTCGCCTGTTTTAGCAAGCGCTTTCCTTAAAGTGACTATTTAAATCGGAGGGAGTTGTTCCGATATGGACTGACCACTTCGGTATTGTGATCCATCAGTTATTCTCTCTCAGCAATTCTCACTCTTACTTAGTGGATTTTCCTGTGGTTGAAACAGATATCTGGTTTAAGCACACAACGGACTCTATTTTCAGCATAAACTGATGGCATAATCAATTGCTATGCCCCCATTTGTCATGATAATCGTCGACTTTTGTGTCACGAAAGATAATTATCGACTTTACTTAAGCGAATTTTTTTAAAAAAAGAAGGCTTTCTGTAACCTCCTGTCGAAAAATAGGATAAAACTTTTCAAAACCGAAGGTGGCAATTTTTTTTCATCATGATAAAATAAAAACACAAGCAGGAACATAAGTTCGTTGTCTTGCGATATTTTAACCGTTAGGGAGTGTGAGAATGATTATGGCGCTTAGTGAAGCGGAAAAAGAAACCGTGATCCAATTTGATGAATCGACCAACCATGCAAAAGTTTATACAGCGAGCTGGGCAGTAGCACGTACATTAAAAAAAGCAGGCTTTCAACCGACACGAAACTCAGAAGGTGCATGGTGGTTTGAAATTCCAATTGAGGCAATGACCATCCAAGGAAGTAAGCAAACAGCCAAAATTGGGTAACCTTTGCGAAAAAGCATACGAGAAATAGTTGATGGATAAGCAATGGTGGTCAGTCACAGAAGGATAGGTACACAGGCCAACAAGGAATGAGAAAAGATCGTGTAATCGGGCAAGCCAACACATTGATATTTGCGGGTTCTCTCTTCTGATCGCAAAGAGAGAACCAGGTTGATATTGTCGTTGCTTTTTCGCAATCACATTGTGATCGCGGTTGCGCTGTCAGTCTAAAAGACCTCTCCGCCGATTTGGAGAGGTCTTTCGAGGGTTGGAAATCTCACCGTTTGATCGAAGACGCATTGAGAGCTTTTGCCGCAATGTCCGTACGATAATGACTTCCAGAAAACGAAATCTTCTTCACACATTGATAAGCGCGATCCCTTGCTTCGACCAGGTTCTGTCCGAGCGCAGTAACTCCCAATACCCTTCCACCATTGGTTCTGATCTGCTGCTCAAATTTTTTCGTCCCCGCATGGAAGACAATCTGATCCGACGTTGGCTCAGGAATCCCCGTAATTGGATCACCCGTTCGATAATCCCGTGGATAACCTTCGGCGGTGAGGACCACACAGACGGCGGCCTCATTCTTCCAGTGAATCTCCTGTTCCTGCAGACGATTCTCCAACACTGCCTGTATAATATCGATCATGTCGGTTTCCAGTCTTGGTAAAATAACTTGGGTTTCTGGATCCCCAAATCGTGCGTTGAATTCGATCACTTTGGGACCTTGTTTGGTAATCATTAAGCCAGCATAGAGAACACCGCGATATCGAATCTGCTCCTTTTGAAAGGCTTGAATAACGGGGTTCAAAATTCGATCAATCGCTTCCTGTACCACAGAATCAGGGATTTGTGGGACAGGAGAGTACGCCCCCATTCCTCCTGTATTGGGACCCTGATCCCCATCAAAGACAGGCTTATGATCCTGAGAAATCACCATTGGTTGAAAGGAATGATGATCGACAAACGCCATTAAGGAGATCTCTTGACCTTCCAAAAATTCCTCAATCACGATTCGCGAGCCTGCCTCCCCAAAAACTCTTTCCTCCATTGCTTGATAAATCGCTTCTTCGGCTTCTTCAACCGTATGAGCGACCACAACGCCTTTCCCTGCTGCTAATCCATCCGCTTTAATTACAATTGGTGCTCCTTTTTCACGTACATAAGCGATCGCTTCTTCAGAGTCGGAAAAGGTTTGAAAGTCGGCAGTCGGAATCTGATACTTTTTCATCAGTTCTTTGGCGAAATGTTTACTTCCCTCGATCATTGCCCCTTTCTTACCAGGACCAAAGATCGACAATTGATGTTCCTCAAAAAGGTCAACAATTCCCTCCGTCAATGGAGCCTCGGGACCCACGATGGTCAGATCGATGTCCATCTGTTTGGCAAACTGCAACAATTCTTCTTGATCCGTCGGATTGATATTGACACATGTTGCGATTTCTTCAATTCCTCCATTCCCAGGAGCGCAAAAAATCTCCGTCACTTTTGGACTCTGTTTACACTTCCAAACAAGCGCATGCTCTCTTCCACCATTGCCAATCACCAAAACACGCACAACTGTCCCTCCCATTTTCTCGCTTTCTAAATCATGCTAATTCCAAACAACCCCAATGTCACCATGATCAGTATAAATGACCACTCTTGCCGATAAAACCGCTTACGACTAAAAGTAAAAATACTACCAGCTACAATCGCCAATAAGAAAGTGATCGCCGCGATGATCCGTAATTGCATTTGCCATGTTTCCATGTCAAGATCCATCCACCAGTTGATAAGACCACTAATGCCTGAAACAAACCCAATCCAAACCATCGACCATTTGAACATGTGCAACACCCCTTTTGACCGCTTTTTCTTTTAGTATGATCAAAAGGGGATCTCTGTCATTAATGTTTAAAATGTCGAACACCTGTGAAGACCATGGCAATCCCATGTTGATCAGCTCGATCAATGGACTCTTGATCGCGAATGGAACCTCCTGGTTGAATGATGGCTGTCACTCCTGCTTCAATCGCTTTTTCCACCGTATCGGGCATAGGGAAAAATGCATCCGAAGCGAGAACGGAACCCTTGGCTTGTTCTCCTGCTTGTCGGATGGCAATTTCTGCCGCTCCCACCCGATTCATCTGTCCAGCTCCCACACCAATTGTATGAGCATTCTTCGCCAAAACAATTGCATTGGATTTGACATGCTTCACCACTTTCCAAGCAAATAATAATTGTTCCCATTCCTTCGCATCAGGTTTTCGCTTCGTCACAACCTGGCAATCTGCTTGTGTCACTTCTTTCTGATCCGCTTCCTGCACCAAGAGCCCACCATCTACCGAGACGGTATGAAATGTCTTCGGCGATGTTTGATGAAGATCCAATTGTAATAAACGCAGATTCTGCTTCTTCCGAAGTATTTCAAGCGCCTCTGGTTCGAATCCCGGTGCAATCACGATCTCCAAGAAGATTTCCACCATTTGTTCAGCTGTCTTCTGATCGATGACACGATTGGCTGCGATAATTCCACCAAATATGGAGACTGGATCTGCTTCATAGGCTGTACGAAATGCGTCAGCGATTGTTTCACCTTCGGCAACACCACAAGGATTCATATGTTTCACCGCGACAACGGTTGGACGCTGAAATTCCCGCACCAGTTCCAATGCTGCACTGGCATCATTAATGTTATTATAGGAGAGCTCTTTACCTTGCAATTGTTTACAATTTGCGAGCGTTCCCGATGATGCGAGTGGCTCATGATAAAAAGCAGCTTGTTGATGGGGGTTTTCTCCATATCGCAGGGATTGTTGTCTTCGATATGTAAGCGTCAATTGTTCAGGAAAATCTTCTCCGCGTATTTGGCGAAAATAACCCGAAATCAAGGCATCATAAGCAGCTGTATGTTCAAAAGCTTTGGTGGCAAGATAGAAGCGCGTCTCCAAATCCGTGTTTCGATGAGAAGCGATTTGATCCATCACCAACGGATAATCAGCGGGATCAACAAGCACCGTCACATCTTGATGATTTTTCGCAGCGGCCCGAAGCAGGGTCGGTCCACCAATATCGATATTTTCAATGGCTTCTGATAACGTCACATCCTCTTTCTCGACCGTCTTCTGAAAGGGATATAGGTTGACCACCACCAAATCGATAGGTTCAATCTGATGATCACGCAATTGTTGACGGTGCTCTTTATCATCGCGAATGGCTAATAATCCTCCATGGACAGCGGGATGCAATGTCTTCACCCGACCATCCAATATCTCAGGAAAATGGGTCACCTCGGAAATAGACATAACAGGAACATTGGCTTCTTGTAGAATTCGAAAAGTACCGCCAGTCGATATAATCTGAATGCCATGATCCACCAAACCCTTGGCGAATTCGACAATCCCTGTTTTATCGGAAACACTGAGCAAGGCACGCTTGATTTGACTCACTCGACTCTTCTCCTTCTATACTGAATTTTTCCTTGAATCAATTGATCCACCACTTTGGGATAGAGGCGATGCTCCACCTGTTGAATCTTCGCGCGGAGTGATTCGATAGTATCCTGATCTTCGATTGTCACCGCCTCCTGTGCAATAATCGGCCCTGTATCCATCCCTTCATCCACAAAGTGAACCGTTACACCCGATACTTTGACAGGATAATGAAAAGCCTGTTCAATCGCATGAAGTCCTGGAAAAGCAGGAAGTAGGGAGGGATGGATATTCACAATCTTTCCTTCATATTTGTTCAATATGGTGGAACCAATTAAACGCATATACCCCGCTAAAACAATCCACTCAATGCGAGACTGCTCAAGATAGGTGAGCACCTTTTCCTCGTATGCTCGTTTCGATGCAAACCTTCGAGGATCAATCATGTGATAGGGAATGTCAAGCCTTTCGGCACGCTGCAGGACCTTTGCTTTTGGTTGATCACAGATCAGCAGCGAGATCGGTGTCGACCACTGTTGACGGCGAGCATATTCCACCATCGCTTGAAAATTACTTCCACTTCCGGAAGCAAATACGGCAATACTCATCCCCATCTCTCCCCCGTCAATACTACACCCTGGGTCCCTAGCTGCACTTCTCCAATCACATAGGCTTCTTCTCCCAATTCCTGGGCATATGCCAACACATCGTTGGCCTCTTCTTCAGCAACAATCAATACCATGCCAATCCCCATATTAAAGGTGTGATATAGATCCAACCAGGTAAGTCTTCCTTCCTCCCTCACCCATTCGAAGATCGCAGGCAACGGCCAACAATCTGTATTGATCACCGCTTCCAGACCTTTCGGCAAAATCCTGGGAACATTTTCGATCAAGCCTCCACCAGTAATATGAGCAGCACCTTTGATCGTATATTTTTTCATGATCGAAAGAAAGGAAGGGACATAGATCTTTGTTGGCTGCAATAATGCCTCCGCTAAGGTTTGCTTACTTCCAGGAACTCGCTCAGACCAATCATATTCCCGCTCTTCGAGTAATACTTTGCGAACCAATGAAAAACCATTACTGTGTAAACCACTCGACGCCAGTCCGATCAGTTGATCCCCCGACTGAATGGATTGTCCATCAATCAGC
>JANWJM010000044.1 GCA_025449475.1 Thermoactinomycetaceae bacterium | reverse complement strand
GGTTGAATGACATCCAACACCTTTTGTTCATCATCCACAATTAAAAGCGTAGTACGAATGGGACTCACATCCTTGAATCATTTTTGCGAAGTAATTTGGAGTGATGACTGATTCTCTCTGCTTTGATGAATCTTTTTTACATCAATCTTACCCACAAGAAAGGCGCCCTTGTTCCATTTATTAATGAGATAAACAATCCCCATGGGTATAAAGACTCCAGTGAGAAAGAGGATCAGTATATATATTGGAAAAGGAAGAGAGAAAAGCTTGGAAATTTTTATGCCAACATGTTTGAGCACAATGTCATGCAATAGATAAATCCCATACGAGCTTTGACTAATCAGCAAGATGATCGATGGAATTCGTTTTATTTTGCTCCCAATGAAATAAAGGGCAAATAGGACTGAACAAGTGTAAAGAAGAATATCGACACGTTTGGATGAGATGGTTGTTAATAATCGTTGATCGATCAAGTAATTGATCAGTACATAGTTTACCAAGATTCCGATAAAAGCGAGATACCAATAACGATTTAGTAGTTCAATAAATCGCTTGAGATTCCTTCCAATATAATAACCGACGAAAAAATAGAAAATCCAGCTAAGAAATAGGAGGTGGGAATACTTATAAAACGATATTGTTTTCAAAAATGGAATGGGTGGCATAAAATTAGTATGATATAAATAAATAAAATTGATTATGAAACCAGTAAAAATCATTGTCGCAGGCTGAAACCGTTGTAAATATTTATCCAGGAGAAAATATAATCCATAAAACTGAACAATAATGATGACAAAGTAACCAACCCATTCACCCAAAAAATATATCTTTAGTAATTTGATCACAAATTCGAAGGGTTGTAAAGACTGTCCGGAAAAGGCAGCAGCATATACTAGACCAATGCAAAAATAAGGCAATAAGATAAATTGCCATCGCTTTCGCCAGAAGTTTTGAGGTTTTCTATTTTTGTAGGAGTGACTAAGAATAATTAAAGAAATACAAATGAAGCTAGGCGTTGCATACATAAGAAGCATTTGAATTTTCTTTAAATAAATGATCTGGGTTGGGTTGAGTGCGTAGATTTGGTACGTATAGCTAATGGCATGAATCAGAACAACGGAAAGACAGGCCATAGAACGAAGAAAAAACAGCTCATTGATTAACTGAGGGGTTTTGTTAGCATTTTGTTGCAAAAAAATTCTCCTTTAACATTGAATAATTTGGGATCGCATATGGAGTGTATCGTACATTGTAACAAGTAGTTGTGGAGAAATTGTGGAGGAAATTTCGGAATATACAGTAAATTTTTTGTAAGAAAAAAAGAACCCTCCGATTTGAAAGGAGGGGTCATCGTATTTCGTAAAAGTCTATGATTGATCAGTATGTTGCTCTTTTTTCTCTTTCTCAATGCCTTGTTGGAAATTTGCTTGATTGATTAAATGGCTGACGGGTTGACTGGATGAATGTAACGTGGTTTCTACGCTGCGATTGGTTCGAGTAATATCAGTTTGATTCCTGGAGTGTCGCAGACCGTTCTTTTTCATCATCGAATCTCCTTTGATGTTTGATTAGATCTACATATAGTTTGTATTCCTTGCTTTTATTTTATGTTTCAATGGATCATGAATCATGATGATCAGGCTGATTGATCATATGGTGTGCGGTTAAAACAAGGCGTGACCAGATTTGCTCTCGTGGCAATCCTTCAATGCCGACTTCATCGAGCGCTTCCTTCATACAACGAAGCCATGCTTCTGCTCGCTCTTTCGTAATGGGAAAGGGAAGATGACGTTTACGAAGCATGGGGTGTCCTCTTTTTTCGGTATAGATCGGAGGTCCTCCCAAATATTGCGTCAGAAACAAATATTGTCGTTCCATCACTGGACGGATATCTTCAGGAAAGAGTGGAGCAAGGAGTGGATCCGCTTGAACTCTTGGATAAAAGGCTTCCACAATTGCCTGTATGGTTTTGGCTCCGCCAATTTGTGTATAGAGTGTTTGATGATTCATCCTTAACATCCTTTCCAATTTCAGAGTTAGCTAGTCATTTTTTGGAAAGCTTTCTCAACTGCGCGGATCGTGAACTCGATGTCTTCATCCTGATGAGCGGTAGTCAGAAACCATGCTTCATATTTTGAGGGAGCGATGTAGACTCCTTCTTCTAATAAATATCGAAAAAATTGTCCAAATTGCTCACTATCACTGGCTTGTGCGCTTTCATAATCTGTAACGGGTTTGTCGGTAAAGTAAACAGTAAAAGCACCACCGAAACGATTTATCCGGATGTTTATCCCGTATTTTTTTGCCAATTTCCTGATTTGACGTGTTAATGTTTTGGCCATTTGGTCGAGCCGTTCATATGTATTGGGTTGCTTTAATAGTTGAAGGCATGCCATTCCTGCAGAAATGGATAATGGGTTTCCTGCCATGGTTCCTGCTTGGTACATGGGACCTTCTGGAGCAACCTTTTCCATAATTTCTTTTTTTCCTCCATAAGCGCCGATGGGTAATCCTCCCCCAATGATTTTTCCAAGTGCTGTAAGATCCGGTTGACAATCGAAGAGTGCTTGGACCCCCCCATAGTGAAAACGGAATGCGGTAATCACTTCATCGTAGATCACCAGTACATCATGTTGATGAGCCAATGTTTGAATCTGTTGTAAGAAACCTTCAGCAGGTGGAACAATTCCAAAATTCCCAACCAACGGTTCAACTAGGACAGCAGCAAGTTGATCTCCCCATTTTGAAAAGGCTTCTTCCAGTGCAGCAGGGTGATTGTATGGGATCGTAATCACTTCATGGGCGATGCTATCTGGAATGCCTGCACTATCTGGAATACCAAGTGTCGATGGTCCAGAACCAGCTGCCACTAGAACCAGATCAGCGTGACCATGATAACAGCCTGCAAACTTTAGTATTTTATCGCGACCTGTATACGCCCGGGCTAAACGAATGGTTGTCATCACTGCTTCTGTTCCACTGTTCACGAAACGAAGCTGTTCAAGTGACGGGATCGCTTCTTGAAGCATTTGTGCAAAACGGACCTCTTTTTCATGAGGGGTTCCAAATAAAACTCCATTTGTACAGGCTTCAAATATTGCCGCATTAATCATCGGATGTGCGTGTCCAAGAATGATGGGACCAAAGGCTGCCAAGTAGTCAATGTACCGGTGACCATCTACATCCCAAAAATATGGACCTTGTCCTTTTTTCATAAAAAGGGGAGTATCCAAACCAACAGCTCGGAAAGAACGCGAAGGGCTATTTACACCTCCTACAATCACATTACACGCTTCTTTGTATAAAGAGATCGATTGTTCAATCATATAGTACCCATCCTCCCACATTTCTCTCTTGTCATTGTAACGAGATGAAATGAAATTTCCTAGTGCTGATCGCAAAGTGGTTGTTGTTTATTGCGTATTTATGATATTCTGAACCTGAGTTCTTGTAAAATGATTGAGGATAAATATAGAAGTTTTAATAGTATTGAGCATGTTTTATAAATAGTGCATAAGTTTTTATAGCAATGAGGGAATCAAGCGGAACAAATTCAAGATAAAGAGTAAGGCTGGAGGCGATTCGACTTTGTCTTTATTTACAGTGGGGAAACGTTATCAAGGGGAGTATATGGTTGAACACGTGGTCAATTTTTTTAATGGTGAATTAGCGATTGCCCAATTTCTTGATGATCGGTATTACCTGCAATCGGTCCCTTTGGTTCGGGAGTTTACTACGTTGGAATTTCATCGTTTTAAAAAGCTTTATGATGAACTGGACCTTGAACTGCTGCTCCCTGTCTCGGATATGTTCTTGGAAGGAAATTACACAGTTTTTGTATATCCTTATGAACCCATTCAACCCATACGCGATGTTGTGGTTGGTGCGGGCGTGGCGGATGACCAAATCATTCGTTGGTTTCACAAAATCATTCAAACTGAGATTGCTTTACAATCAATGGGAATTCCCATGTCTATCATTCGGGACCCACGGAATATTGGATTGAATGCACAAGGGGATATTCGGGTTATTTTTTCAGCGATTGAAGATGTGACTCTCTATGAGTCAACACTCAACTGGGGAACTTTTTTCTATTGTATTGCCACAGGAGAGTATCTGGATGAGTCATTAAAGAGGTTACCAAGTAAACATTCCATTCCGAAGCCTGTAGCGAAAGTGATTCAAAAAAGCTTCAGAGCCCGAAACTTGCAAGATTTGTATTCAGTCATTGATCATGCGATGAAAAAAGGAAAGGGCGGAGGCTTGATCAGCAGTATTTTTGGCAAAAAGAAGAAAGAATCATCCGCTGATCCACAACCTCAGTTATCATCCATGCCTGCTTCGACCCCTCCTTCGTCGGAGGATGAGATGTCCACGCAGCCGATTGGCAAATCTGAAGAGTCGTTTGATTGGTCTCAACCGATTGATCATCAAGCAAGTCAAAATCGTGATCCCGCTGGAAAGGAACATTCCCAATCACCGGATAGTCATCCAATCCAAGAACCTGATCCCATTCAACAACAACTTGAACAGATGTATCAATCCATTACACAAGAGAGCCAAACACAAAGCCAATCACTGGATGAACCAAAAATTTTTACAGATCCACTGCCAAATCAGCGACAAGAGGATGCCCAGCTACAGCAAACACAAGATTCTAAGACCAGTAGTATCCACTCTTCGTTAGAGGAGACACAGGTTTTTGCGACTCAAAATCAGATCGACTCTCCGGAGCCAAGTCAAGGTTTCCAACGGAAACGTTCACAAGATGTGCCGGAAACGGTGGATGATACTCAGATTTTTTCAGCGAGTGATCTTGAAAGTTTAGAAGCGGAATTAAAAGAGATGCAAATCGAGCGAGAAACCGAATCTTTGGAGGAAACGAAACAAGAACCACAGCCAGATGAGCAAACTATCGTTCAACCACAAGGTGACGATCTGGCACAACTGGAAAATCTTTTTGACGAGCTTGAACAACTTCAGCAGACTCAAACGAGCGATGCTTCAAATTTATCCGATTCACCAACGACTGTGGATTCAAAGGATGAAAGAGCATCCAAAGAAACGCAAACAGATTCAACGGATCAACAAGCAGTTGTCCAAGATGACTCCCATTTGGATTTGAAAGTTAAGCAATTGGAAAGTTTGTTTGATGAACTGAATCAAATTCAACGAACTGAAACTGAACAGATTGCTGCACTAGGCGCTGATACAGCCACTCAATCGACAAAAGTTGAAAAAGTTGAGACTGAACAAGTACCAAAAGAAGAAAAGAAGAAAAAAGCAGAATCCAAGCAGACTCCGGACACACCTCGCTCGCCCAAGCAGAAGACTAAAGAAAAAACATCACCCGAAGAAGATCCATTAGAAAAATTGCGGAAAGAGTTTGAAAGAGAACAGAGAAAGATATTGGAGCGACAACGACGGAAGTTACAAAAGCGACAACAGGCATTAATCGATGAAGCACAGGAAGAACTCAAAAGGCGACAACAGGAATTGTTAAGAGAAATAGAGGAACAAGAAGAAAAAATGATCCAGGAACTCGAAGAAGAGTTTGAGAAACGAAAATTAAAAGAAATGAGAAGGATGGAATTGAATGCATTGCGGAAAAAACATAATCAAGAGGTTGAAAAAGGCATAGATAAAATACGAAAAGAATATGAAGTACTGGAGAAACAAGAATTGGAGCAGTTAGAGCAAGAGTTTGCTCTCCGTAAAGAAGAGATTATTAGTCAATTGAATGAAAAGAGAATTGATCAGGAAAGAGAATATAAATCTAAAAAAGAAAAAGAATGGGAAGAACTGTTGAAAAAGTTTAAAGAAGAAGAAGCCGAAGAGGAAGAAGCGCAAACGACCGATGACGAAGGTCAGACAAAAAAGGGTCACACGAAAAAAGAAGAACAAACGAAAAACAAAGACAATCGTACTGAAGGCTCGGAGGACACCAAAGAGTATCGTTTTGAAAAGGATCTACAATCATCAAGTGATGAAAAGAAACAAAGTAAAGCATCCAAAAAAGTGAGGCGAAGAACCAAAAAGGCAAAAAACAAAAATTCTGAGATGGAAAAAGACCGCTCACAGAAGAAAAGAGCCGAAGAGGAAAAAAAGAATAATAATGATGATTTGGCTTCCCAATTTGATGAATACAAAAAGGAATTGTATGCTGAAACTCCTTCACCAGAAGAATCAACGGTTACGTCTGGAGACCCTAAAAACGAATAACGTACGATTCATCTTTGTGTGTTCAAGCTGGGAGGGTAGTTATGTTTGATTTATCGTTAGCGAGTATTGGAATCGGCTCTGCCAAGGTAGACACTCGTCTTTTGCAACAACACATTCAAGCAGGGGAATTTTTAAGAGGTACGATTTTTGTTTTTGGGGGAAATAGTCAACAAAAGATTGATTCTATTTCCCTCTATATAATGACTCAGTATTCAAAAGGAGATAAAATTGAAAACCATATCTTTAAAAAATATCAGCTTTCCAATTCCTTTGTGATTCAACCCAATGAAAAAAGAGAGATTCCTTTTAATCTGCGTGTACCTGTGGATCTCCCCATGTCCTGTGGAAAATATCCTATCTACTTAAAAACAGGTCTTGATATACAGATGGCGATTGATCCAACTGATCAAGATCGCTTTGAAGTGTTGCCAATCCCCGTTGTGTGACAACTTCT
>JANWJM010000043.1 GCA_025449475.1 Thermoactinomycetaceae bacterium | reverse complement strand
GTAGAGACGGAAGGAAATCTCTTGACACGAGCGAAAGCATTTATTCCGTCGCTCGGACCCCTCATCTTAAGCTCCATCGTGGGGACAGAGGAACGAGCTATTACGCTTGAGGCTCGAGCCTTCTCTGCCCCTGTCAAAAAAGTCCGCTTGCATGTTGTAAAGGATACACCACGGGATCGGTGGCTGCGGGTCTTATTTATTGCACTTCTCATCTTATTTGTCATATGGAGGATTATTGTATGGAGCCTATAATTGAGATTCGCAACCTTACTTATCGATATCCAACTGCCGATAAAAACATTTTTACGAATCTCTCGTTAACCATTCATCGGGGGGAACTTTGTTCCATTATTGGTCCAAATGGAGCGGGGAAAACAACACTCTGCAATGTGATTCGTGGTTTTATCCCTCATTTTTATAAAGGGGATTTTCAGGGGAATGTGACGATTGATGGAAAAAACACCAAAGATTTAACCATCGGAGAGTTAGCGCTAAAAATCGGATTCGTCTTCCAAAACCCCTTTACCCAAATCAGTGGTGTTGCGGATACGGTTTTCGAAGAGGTCTCGTTTGGTTTGGAAAATATGGGGGTGGAAGCTTCAAAAATTCGAGAACGTGTTGAAGAAGTACTTGCGTTGACCAAGATTGAATCCCTGCGTGATCGGAACCCGTTTGAACTTTCGGGAGGACAATTGCAGCGGGTGGCGCTTGCTTCGATCATTGTCATGGAACCGGAAATTTTGGTCATTGATGAGCCCACTTCCCAATTGGACCCTGAGGGAACCGAGGAAGTTTTTGAGATTATTAAGCAGATGAAAGAGAAAAAGAAGACCATTGTTTTAGTGGAACACAAAATGGAATTGATCGCAGAGTACTCAGACCATATTGTACTGATTGATGATGGAAAAATTGTTTTAGAGGGAAGCTGTGAAGAAGTTTTAACCAATGAACAAGTACTAAAGCATGGCACGCTTTTGCCACAATTTGCTATGCTTGGACTTGAGATGAACAAGCAAGGAATGCGTCTGGGGAGAATACCTGTGACGGAAAAACAGGCTCGCGATGAAATCACAGCCTTTTTGGAATATAGAAGGAGAGTAACTGATGTCTAGTTTTCTATCCTTAGAGAATATCTCTTTTGTTTATCCAAACGGTCATTCAGCATTGGAAGATGTTACGATGCATATTGAAAAAGGAGAACGTGTGGCGATCATTGGACAAAATGGAGCAGGAAAAACCACAGCAGCTAAATTAATGAATGGTCTCAATAAGCCGACTACAGGCGATGTTTGGATTGATGGTTGGAATACCAAGGAGTACACGACAGCTCAGATTTCGAGAAAAGTGGGCTATGTTTTTCAAAATCCTGATGATCAAATTTTTCATCATCGCGTGTATGATGAAATCGCGTTTGGACCCAAAAATCTAAAATTATCCGAACAGGAGATCGAGAAAAATGTACACGAAGCGGCGGAAATGGTCAAGATCAGAGATTTATTGGAGGAAAATCCCTATGATCTCCCTCTTTCCATCCGCAAGTTTGTCACGACAGCCTCAGTGATCGCGATGAATCCCCAAGTGATTATTTTAGACGAGCCAACTGCAGGTCAGGATAAAATGGGATTGGAAACGTTGGCAAACGTCATTGATCAGTTGGTGGAGCAGGAAAAAACGGTGATTACGATTACGCATGATATGGAATTTGTGGCTAGCAATTTTCATCGAACCATGGTCATGGCTCATCGCAATAAGATTGCAGATGGTGATACCAAAGAGATATTTTGGAATCATGCCATTTTAAAAGAAGCTGGGGTGAAGCCGCCCTATATTAGTCGATTGAGTCAATCTTTGGGATTAAAAGAGGGAATTTTGGAGATCAGCGATTTTATCGAGCAGATCAAAAAAGAGAAACGGGGCTAAAGTCTAAGGATGTTTTGTTTGATAATTGAAAGCGATCTACAACTCAAAATGGATGGTTACAACCTCTGATCTACTCCGATCAGAGGTTGTTGATCTTTCGATCTTGGCTGGTCTTGTCAAGGAGTCGAAAAATACTCTTTCCAACGTTGGTTGACTTTATGCACTATATCATCCCGTGGTGTTACTTCGTCTGGATAAAACGGTTTCATGCGAGCATCGATGATAATCGGACCTTCAAACTCTACTTTGTGGCGGCGAAGCTGAGTTTTGGCATAGAGGTCATGCGCCGGATCAAATCGGGTGAATGTGGTCCATAAGAAAGAGGTTTGGTCGTGAATACGATCAATATCATCCACCAAAAAGATTAATGGCCAATCTTCCAATGCTTTTTGAGCTTCATCGACCAACGTTTGGGCTAAATTTGCATCTTCATTGTAACTTTTCCCGGAGATGAGCAAACAGCCTCCACAGTAAGGCTTGATTTTGTCAATCCCAGGAAGATCTGGTCCTTTGTATTGATACGGCAATGCCCGAATGGGCTCACCAATTCCGAGCATAATCGCTTTACTGCCATGGTTAAATTTACGTCCTGTGTAGTCAAGGGTATCCATGGAAGTATCGTGAATAATAACCAGATCACGCTTGGGTTGGAAACGTTCCAAAATCATTTCCAAAAAATGCGGGAAATGTTTTAAGTCACATGGTTCATCCGTAACCATCAGAAACTTGGTGAGCGTAAGTTGCCCTTCTCCAAGAATCCGAAAAGCGTGAGCCATTGCTTCTCGATGATAACTTTCTCGTACAATAGCACTCGCTAATGAGTGAAAGCCGGTTTCCCCATACGACCATAGTTGTTTGATCCCTGGCATGACCAGCGGAAAGATGGGTGAAAGAAGTTCAGTCATATATTCCCCAATAAAATAGTCCTCTTGTTTGGGCTTGCCAACAATGGTCGCAGGATAGATGGCATCTTTGCGATGATAGATATGACGGATATCAAAGACAGGAAAGTCATGTTTTTGGGAATAGTAACCGTAATGGTCTCCAAAAGGCCCTTCCGGCTTTCGAAGGTGGGGCGGAACTTCTCCGCAGATCGCAAATTCCGCTTCCGCGATCAGCGCATGGGCATGATGTTTCACTTGTGTCACATCGAGTTTATCTCCCATCACAAACGAGGCAAAGAGAAGCTCTGTTACGTTTTCGGGTAAAGGAGCAATTGCACTCATGATCAAGGCAGGAGGACCACCGAGAAAGACGGTAACAGGTAGCGCTTCGTCCATCTTCTCCGCTTCGTAATGATGGAACCCTCCACCTTTGTGAATCTGCCAGTGCATCCCCGTTTGGTTGTAATCGTAGACTTGCATCCGATACATTCCCAAATTATGTTCTTTGGTTTTAGGGTGTTCAGTATAGACCAAAGGCAGGGTAAAAAAGGCTCCTCCATCTTCATGCCAGGTTGTCAAAACGGGAAGATCATTGATATTAAGGTCTTGCTCTTCAACCTCAAGAACGGGTGCTTTTCTTCTTGGAATCGATTTAAGACCCATCTTTGTAAACTCTTTTAACTGATCACGATGTTTCCATAACGTTCCCATTTTGGGAGGGACCATCTGATGAATCAGTTGAACAAGTTGTTGGATCAACTGCTCGGGACGTGAACCAAATGCCATTTCAACTCTTCGTTTGGCTCCAAAGAGATTCGTAATGATCGGAAAACGACTATTCTTCGGATGGGTAAAAAGAAGAGCAGGACCACCTTCGGCAATAACCCGTCGATGGATTTCCGGGATTTCGAGATATGGATCTACCTCTGTAGTGATCACGGCCAGATCCTTTTCTTTTTTTAGTGTATCGATAAAGCTTCGTAAGTTTTTATGCATGGTATGAATCCCTCATTTCCAAAAAAGTGGAATGTCATTTATCTCTCTATTATACATGCTTTTATTGGCGCAAACCGATTTTTCTTTGGGAAAACTACATGAAAAAAGAGGATCCGGTTACACTGAGAAAAAAGACAAGGAAGATGATCGATGGATGAAGCAAAAAAACAAGCGTTACGAAGGCGTTTAATCGAAGAACTGAAAAATTTAAAGAGGCAACAGAAACAAAACGAGCATTTTGGAATGAAAGAGGCTATAAACTCCGCGGGTGAATTATCCAACTATGATAATCATCCAGCTGATCTAGGGACAGAGATGTTTGAACGCGGGAAGGATTTGGCTTTCAGTGAGGCGAGTGAACGGCAGATCAAAGAGATTCAATCCGCTTTAAAGCGGATGGAGGAAGGGAGTTATGGGCTTTGCCGGGTATGCAAAGAGCCCATTCCAGAAGAGCGCTTAGAGGCTGTGCCGTGGGCAAGTACATGCATTTCCCACCACCCAAATCCACATATTTCCAAGGGAAGACCTGTTGAAGAAGAAATCATTCAGTCGCGTAAGGAGGATCATCGTTATGATCGAATGGAGACATGGGAAGATGTGGAGGAGTACGGAACATCCAACTCACCTGATTTCTTTCAGGAGGTCAAAGATGATCCTGAATGGGCGATTGGCAATAATGATCGAGAAGGGGTAGACTTCGCGGAAGGATTTTCTGTCACGGAGCTAGAAGGAGAGATGGACGAAAAGACAGATGGCTCCTAATCATTGAAATATAAAAATCGCGTGTGCTACAATCATATCAGTTGTTTTTGAGTGGACCATGTAGGAGGTGAATCTCTGTTGCTATTTGGGTTAGATGGCAACAGGTTCTTCTTTGAGATATTTTTTGATCGCATTCATGGTGTTGGTTATTGATCAATGGACAAAGCGATGGGTTGTCACGCATATGGCGGTGGCGGAACAGATCCCGATTATTGAGGGTTTTTTTTCGATCACTTCCCATCGAAATCGTGGAGCAGCATTCGGAATTTTGCAGAATCAGCAATGGTTATTTATATCGATCACCATAGTCGTGGTGATTTTTCTGCTGATTTATATATGGAGATTACGAAACGAGCAGCCGATGACCACCTTTGCCCTTAGTCTTGTTCTTGGAGGCGCTTTGGGAAACTTTATCGATCGCGTTCGCACAGGAGAAGTGGTCGATTTTTTTCACTTTCAATACGATGTCTACCACTTCCCCATTTTTAATGTTGCAGATTCGGTAATTGTGACCGGTGTGATCATTTTGGTGATTCTTACTCTGAAGGCTCCTACTCCCTATGAAGAGAACGAAAAAATATCCAAGGTGGAGGATTCCTAGCGTGACCAAAACAACGTGGATGGTGGCAGAAGCAGAAGAGGGAGAGCGAATTGATAAGCTGGTGGTGAAACGAAGCCCGAATTGGTCGCGAGCCAAAGTTCAGCAGTGGATCCAACAGGGTTTGATCTTTGTTGATGGAAAACCAGTGAAAAAGGGTAGCTATCGGTTGAAGAAAGGGGAAGAGGTCACAATCCAACTTCCTCCCGTAACGGAGAGAATGCTTGAGGCGGAGAGCCTTCCCCTAGATATCCGCTATGAGGATTCCGATCTGTTAGTGGTGAACAAACCTCGTGGGCTTGTCGTTCATCCCGCTCCCGGAAATGGGTCAGGAACTTTGGTGAATCGCTTACTTGCTTATTGTCAGGGGCAATTATCTGACCTCGGGGGAGAGGAGCGACCGGGAATTGTTCACCGCATCGATAAAGATACGTCGGGCTTGCTCTTGATCGCCAAGAATAATTGGATTCACGAAGAACTGGCGAAACAGTTCAAAGAACATACAGTGCAGCGGAAGTATACTGCAATTGTCGAAGGGCGAATCGTTCATCCATCGGGAACCATCAAAGCCCCCATCGGTCGTGATCCCATCCATCGGAAACGGATGAAAGTGGATCTCGGTGGAAAATCAGCGATTACTCATTTTCGGGTAAAGAAATATCTTGCCAAACATACTTGGATCGATTGTAGCTTAGAGACAGGACGAACCCATCAGATACGAGTGCATATGCAATATATCGGTCATCCTATCGTTGGGGATCCCCTCTATGGCTTCAAATCTTCACAAAAACGGTTTCAAGGTCAAGCATTACATGCACATACATTGCGCTTCCTTCATCCACGCACAAAAGAATGGATCGTAGTCAAAGCTGAATTGCCTAACGAGCTGAAACAGTTGATTGCGAAGCTTTCTTCATTGGATGAAATTGAAATGTGAAAGAGATGATTTATTATTAAAAGGTAAAAAGGTAGAAAAGTTTAGTTTTTTGTTGTAAAATCAATATCAAAGTCCAAGTGATACCCCAGGAGGTGCAATTTTTAACATTTAGATGGGGAGCATGAGATAATCTCATGCTGACACGTTTCTCGATCTCCAAAGGAGATACAGTGTTCAAGCATACTTGGAGCTTCTTGCGACTGATAGGGCTCCTCGTAGAATTTGTGGTTCTCGAAACCACATACCGCCAGATCTCTTACTGGATCGCTAACCAACTCATCATGGGCGAGAGGCTCAGTGAAGAGGACAAGAAGAAAGTCAAAAAGGTAAAAGACGAACTCGGTCGTGTCATAGATGAAATACTAGAGCACCCCGTGATCAGAGCGATATATGTGAGAATCTACTACTGGGAATAGATCGGAGAAGACGTCGAAAAAGAGATCAAAGACCAGTAACAGCACAAAGTGGAGGAGGAAACCCCTTCGCTTCTTTTTGTTGGCTTGATCCAGTTGATCACATTAGCGTGAACAACAAAAAAACCCGCTATATGCGGGTGGCAAAAATGGTATACCCATTAACTCTTCTTAAGTGAGAATATAGTTGTTCAGGTGATATTGGAGTAAAAGGAAGAGAAAAATATAGTGGCAAATCAGCGAATCGTTTATCTCACACAAAGATTGTGTAAGTATCATATTGTCTTTTTACCAAAGTATAGACGAACGGAAGACAATCAAGCGGTTATGGTGTGTATAAAGAAGTCGAAATCTTTTGAAACAAGAATACAGGGGGTCTATCTTCATGATAAATATAAAATTATGTTCAATTTAATTGAAAGGGTCATAGAGATGCGGTAGAATGAAACAAAATTGTAAGTGCAATCCCCCTCCTTTTTCTATTATGGATGGGGAACATGACTGAAGTCATGTTGCTACGGGGAGCAAATTCGAAAGGAGCCAGTGGTGGCTTTTAAGGGTTTGGACGAGTTGTTTGCTCAACTTGCTGTAGTGGCTGCGAATCTAATCGCAGTCGAAGCTGCCGATATCGAGAGTGGTGGCAGCAGGTCTATGGAGCTCCAAGAGAAGTACGAT
>JANWJM010000042.1 GCA_025449475.1 Thermoactinomycetaceae bacterium | reverse complement strand
CGGGATTAATACAAGGAGATTTACAGAAATTTTCACAAGGATCAGTCGGGGATATTATTCATCGTGGGGGAACGATCCTCTATAGTGCCCGATCTGAAGAGTTTAAAGAGAGTCACGGTCAAGAAAAAGCTGTTGAACAATTAAGACGTTATCAAATCGACGGTTTGATCGTGATTGGCGGTGATGGAACCTTTCAGGGTGCAAAGAAACTTACTGCATTGGGTGTTCCGACAATTGGGATTCCAGGAACGATCGACAACGATATCCCTGGAACCGACTTTACCATCGGTTTTGACACAGCGATTAACACGGTGATTGAAGCCATTGATAAAATTCGCGATACAGCTTCTTCCCATGAGAGAACTTATGTAGTCGAAGTCATGGGGCGCGATGCGGGGGATATTGCGTTGTGGTCAGGAGTGGCTGCTGGAGCTGAATCCATATTAATTCCAGAAGTTCCTTATGATATCGGCGAAATCATCAGCAGGTTGAAAAAAAGTTATGAGCGTGGTAAGAAGCATAGTATCATATTGGTGGCAGAAGGAATTGGTAGTGGGGTTGAAATCGGCGAAAAGGTTAAAGAGGCAACAGGTTGGGAGACTCGTGTAACGGTTTTAGGACATATTCAGCGCGGTGGGAAGCCTACGGCGTTTGATCGCGTTTTGGCAAGTCGAATGGGTGCAAAGGCAGTTGAACTGTTGTTACAAGGACAAGTGAATCAAATGGTTGCTGTGCAGAAAAATAAGATTCTAGGAATCGATTTTGATGAGGCAAGTAAGCAGCAGAACAAGCCGAAGATGGAACTATATCGTCTAGCAGGGATGTTATCCATATAGTAAAGCAGAAGGGAAGAGGCGGATGCTACGAAAAACAAAAATTGTTTGTACCATTGGTCCTGCTTCGGAGAGCCCTGAAGTATTGAGAGAATTGATTCGTCAAGGGATGAATATTGCTCGTTTAAATTTTTCACATGGCTCCCATCAAGAGCATGCGGAACGAATCCAAAAAATTAGAGAAGCAGCTGCGGCTGAACAAAAAACGATTGGGATTCTGCTAGATACAAAAGGTCCAGAAATCCGAACAGGTGATTTGAAAGACGTTCAAGTTGAATTGGTCAAAGGGCAACGATTTATTTTAACCACGGAGAGAATTGAAGGGGATCAGGAGAGAGTCTCCATCACACATCCAGACTTACCCAAGGAAGTAAAGGTTGGCGCAACGATTTTAATCGATGACGGATTGATTGGTTTAACCGTGGAAGATATCCACGCTACAGAGATCATCTGTAAAGTAGAAAATGGAGGTATTTTAAAGAGTAGGAAAGGGGTAAACATTCCAGGAATCAAAATCAACTTGCCAGGAATCACAGAAAAGGATGCTCAAGATATCCGATTTGGGATCGAGCATGAAATAGATTACATCGCCGCATCATTTATAAGAAAAAAAGAAGACATTTTAGAGATTCGGGAAATATTAGAACGTCATGGATCCCAAGCATTGATCATTGCAAAGATTGAAAATCAAGAAGGAATTGAAAATCTGGATTCAATCTTAAAAGTCGCTGATGGAATCATGATTGCTCGAGGAGATATGGGGGTCGAGATTCCGGTTGAAGAAGTCCCCATTGTTCAAAAAGAGATTATAAAAAAATGCAACCAATTGGGGAAAGTGGTCATCACTGCTACACAGATGTTGGATTCGATGCAGAGAAACCCGCGACCGACAAGAGCCGAAGCAAGTGATGTCGCCAATGCTATTTTTGATGGAACTGACGCCATCATGCTTTCCGGAGAAACAGCAGCTGGAAAATATCCGGTTGAATCGTTACGGGTGATGAATTCAATTGCCAGTCGAATCGAATCAGCTTTGCATTATGATGATCTCTATCAACAGCGGACGAGAGAGGTTGGACAAAGTATTACCGAATCGATTAGTCAGGCAGTGGTATCAACCGCACATAACTTGGATTGTCAAGCGATTATCACTCCTACCGAATCGGGTTATACTGCGCGAATGGTTTCAAAATATCGTCCGAAAGTCCCTATTATTGCTGTAACCCCCAATCAAATGGTTTTGCGCCAATTGGCACTCGTATGGGGAGTTTACCCGATGTTGGGTTCGCCGGCAAGTTCTACCGATGAAATGTTCCAAGCGTCTGTGTCCAAAGTATTGACTTCGGAAATTGTTCGGCAAGGGGATCTCGTGATCCTAACAGCTGGGGTCCCTGTAGGAGAATCAGGGAACACCAATCTAATGAAAGTTCATGTGTTAGGGGGTGTTTTGGCTCAGGGACAGGGAGTTGGAAATCAAGTCGTGACGGGTCGAGTCGTATTGGGATTGTCTGCAGAAGAATTGTTGCCTAACATGGTGGATGGAGCCATCATTGTGACTCGGAGCACCGATCAGACGATGATTCCAGCGATCGAGCGTGCTTCCGCAATTATCACAGAAGAAGGCGGACTCACTTCTCATGCTGCTGTGGTAGGTGTTAGCCTGGGAATTCCTGTTGTTGTAGGCGTTGAGAAGGCAACCTCCAAGATAAAAGATGGCATGGAAATCACAGTCGATTCGAAACGAGGACAGATCTATTCAGGGTATGCGAATGTGATCTAACGATCAAAAAATGCATGGAAATGATGAAGCGCCGGTGGATGTACCGACGCTTTTTATCATGAAAATTTTATCGATGGTCTTTTTCGGTTATAGTAATCCTAATCGAGGGTAGATCCACCAACGTAGCTTTTTGCGTCTCTTCTTTTTTTTGCGCCAGGTCATTGTTATCCTCCCCTTTCCAATCGTCGAGGTGATAGTTTCACGTTAGGATTTGCTTTTATTTTACTCAGGCTTTGTTCATTTGGCTATTCTCATTATGTGAGCAGAAAACGAAAAATATGAGTTTAAACGGTTCTGCTTTTATCTGTTTTAGCTTTTTGGTATAATTAATCGTTTTTTAGTGGAAAAAAGCGCATCTGAAAGCTATTTTGGATGTGTGGAAGATTTTCTGTTAAAGTAAGATACGGAGAGGGAGGATTGAATTGTGATGAGACCATATATATCTGAATCTACTATACGAGTTCGTTATCAAGAAACCGATCAGATGGGTGTGGTGTATCATGCTAACTATCTCATCTGGTTTGAAGTGGGCAGAACGGACTATATTCGACACTTTGGTCTGACCTATCGAAAGTTAGAGGAGTTAGGATTATTACTTCCAGTTGTCGACGTGCAATGCCGTTTTTTACAACCTGCTCGCTATGATGATGAAATTTTGATTCATACGTGGATGGAAGCGCACAACGGTAGCAAACTTGTGTTTGCTTATGAAGCAAGACGTAAGGAAGATCAAGAATTATTGACCAGAGGTTCTACCACCCATTTGTGGACAATGAAAACGATGAAACGAATCAATATCCGCCGAACTCATCCCGAAATTTTTGATCGATTGAAGCATAAGAAGGTGAGTACATGTTAGGGTGGATACTCCTATTGATCATCTTACTCCCTCTTCTGGAAATCTGGATATTTATTGAGATTGGGGGATTGATCGGTTCCCTTTCCACCATTGCAGCAGTACTGTTGACCAGTGTATTTGGTGCATTTCTTGCAAGAAGAGAGGGAATGCAAACCTATCAATTGGCACAAATTCAAGTTAGAAATGGAGAAATGCCAGGAGAGGCTTAGTTGGATGGATTTTGTAATATAGTTGGAGCGATCCTGTTACTGATTCCAGGTTTTCTCACGGACTTGATCGGTCTTTGTTTCCTTGTCCCCTATTCGCGCGCTGTGATCAAAGTGTGGATGAAACAGTGGTTACAAAAAAAATTGGATTCGGGAAATGTCTCTTTTTTCTGGTTTTATCCAAGAAGGCGAGAGTAGGAAAGCTAACTCTCGCCTTTGTGGATAGATCGGTAATCGACAATATTTGTTTTACGAATTCGTGGAAGTTGGGTTCGTATTTTCACCCTTGATAAACATCCAAATATCCCGAAACACTTGAGCACGATGAAGAGCGAGGATCACGACAACGGTTACGGGTCCGATAATGATCCCCAAAAAGCCAAATAGCTTCAGTCCAACAAAGAGAGCAATCAAGGTTAACAACGGATCCAGACCGACATTGCTTGAAAGAAGATTGGGTTCCAATAGCTGTCTCACCACAACAATCACACCGTAGATAATCAGAAGTCCCAAACCCAGCTTCGTATTTCCTGTAAAGAACAGATATAAAAACCATGGAACCAGTACTGCGCCTACCCCTAGATAAGGGAGTAGATCGACTAAACCGATGAGAAGCGCAATCGTGATTGCATATGGAATGTTTAATATTAAAAGTCCAATCAGCACAATCAGCGCTGTGATGGAGATGAGAATTAATTGAGCTCGTATAAATCCAAACAATGCTTTTTTGAGATCTTGAAGGACGATCCCGCTGGTGGCTTGTGCTTTTTGGGGGACGAGTGAGATCAGTTTCTTTTTTATGTTGGGCCAATCTAAGCTGATAAAGAAAGCAGCCAGGATGATAAAGACTAAGACCGTTAAAAGAAAGGGAAGATCACTTAAAAATTGACCGATTCCCGTCAGTATATCCGTAATTAAGGTGGTTCCTTGTTTCGCGAGTACACTGGCATTATCACGGATGCTCTCAATTATTTGCTGTTGTTGATCCGGATTTTTCTCGAGATATGTCTGTAACGTATTGATGATTCGTTGGATGCTTGTATTTTCTTGCGTGAACGTGTCTACGAATAATTTTTGTGCTTGATTAAAAAAATCAGGGATCAGTTCGGCTAAGTGTGTAAGTTCGACCACAATTTCAGCAATAATAAAGAACACCAGTGAAAAAATGAGACCTAGAATCACTGACAAGATCAAGGTTACACTGATCAATCGGGGAACTTTTTTCTTTTCCAACCAGCTAACCATGGGTTCGATCATCATTGCGATCAACCAGCCAATTAAGAATGGATATAAAAGGGGAAGAGTGAAATCGAGTACATAGTAAGCCGAGATTAGGATTAAAATAACAATGATTGATCGAATGATCATGCCACGCCAAAGTAAGTAATTCACGTTTTGATACTCCTTTTACATAATGTAAACAGGATTATTATACCATTTTATTTTTCACATATGTTATCTCTTTCTTTCAAGAGGAAAAATACATATAATGTTAGTAGTATGCATTTGTGATAATATGAAAAAAGAAATATAGATAGGAGTGTTTGACTGAACATTGTTATGATCATGAGACTTTTATCTTCCCCTTTCATCATTAGATAATAACAATTAGGAATTTGTGCATTCACGAACAATTGCTTTTTGCGTAGGATGTTTTTTTACCATCAGGCATATCCTGCATTTAAGGAACAAAGGAGCGAGAGCCGATGTCTATTGGAAAAGGGTTAGAAGGCGTTGTAGCATTGGAATCGAGTATTAGCTCAATTATCGATGGTGTTCTCACCTATCGTGGATTTCATATCGATGACCTGGCAGATCAATCAAATTTTGAAGAAGTTGCTTTTCTCTTATGGTACGGTCGCTTGCCAAAGAAGGAAGAATTGGATGACCTGAAACAGCAAATTGCTCAATACTCAGCCATTCCTGAAGAGTTACTTGAACAAATGAAAACTTATCCACGTGACACTCATCCGATGGCTGCTTTGCGAACCGCAGTCTCATCCTTGGGTATGTTTGATTTGGAAGCCAATGATTTAAACAGAGAAGCAAATCTTCGCAAAGCAATTCGATTGACGGCACAGATTCCAACGATTATTACCTCGTATGCACGATTGAGAAATCATCTAGAACCCGTAAAGCCCGAGCCCAGCCTTGGTTTTGCAGCTAATTTTCTTTACATGCTAAATGCAGAGGAGCCGTCTGACTTAGCTGCTCAGGCTTTTGATCGTGCATTAATTTTGCATGCCGATCATGAATTAAATGCATCAACCTTTGCGGCAAGAGTCACAACTGGAACACTCTCAGATATGTATTCAGCCATTACGACAGCCATTGGTACACTCAAAGGTCCATTGCATGGGGGAGCCAATGAACGAGTCATGAAGATGTTAAAAGAGATT
>JANWJM010000041.1 GCA_025449475.1 Thermoactinomycetaceae bacterium | reverse complement strand
GATTTCTGGGCAAGCGGAAATAAAGAGGAAATCAAAAAGAAACTATTCCTAAAAAATATTCCAACCGTTATGGTCATGGGTGGAGGATTGGGACTTGGGGGGATTCGTAAAATTGCTTATGCTCTCCTCAAATGGAGAGACCAAGTACAAGTGATTATTTGTACAGGTCATAATGAGAAATTAAGAAAGACGCTAGTGAACGATCCAAGGTTTCATCATCCTCATATTCATATTTTCGGTTTTGTTGAGCAAATTAGCGATTGGATGGATGCTGCGGACTTATTGATTACCAAGTCCGGAGGGTTAACCTGTTTTGAGGCTCTGTTGAAAGGAGTGCCATTGTGCATTTATCAGCCACTTTCGGGGCATGAAGAGAAAAACTGTGACTTTTTAGTCGACAATCATTTAGCCATTCGCCTTACGGAAGCTTCTCAAATTGATTATTGGATCGAAAAGCTTTTGGTTGATGCGCAGGATCTATCCCTTTTGTGTCAAAATATTTATCTTTTCCAACGTCAAATTGATCCATTAGCGGGTCCAAGATGTATTGCTCATCTTCTTCATGAAGACCAACCGATCGAAAGTCCTTCTCTTCCCGCACCAGCGATAGTCACATAGGGAGTCGTTTACAAAATGAATAAGGATTTTGGCTGGATTCGGATGGTCAATGAAGAAGATTCCATCATTTCTCCGTCCACATGAATCAGTTGTTCCGATTCCGACGAAATGGAGATTTCTTTGCCACGGTGAATCACGATCGATGGGTGATTGATATGTTTTCCCGAATATACAAACGGTAACATGGTAAGCAGTTGAGCAGGTGTAATCCCACGGACACAACAAATATCCAATATGCCATCATCCACTTGAGCGGTGGGACAAATTACCATTCCACCTCCATAGTTGGATGTATTGGCGATGACCACGAACCAAACTTGATCATAGGCGAATTGCTTCCCATCAATGGTTAAGGAAATCGTGGTTGGTTGAAACGATTTGACCACTTGTAACACACCGAATGCATAGGTCATTCTTCCCAACCACTTCAATCGGCGCATCTGTGTGACTTTTTTTGCGACTTGCGCATCGAAACCCAGCCCAGAAAAGCTGATCATATGTCGGTTGCCCAACGAGGCAGTATCGATTAAGCGCGGTTGATGGCGGAAGATTCGTTGAAGTGCATAAACAGGATCTCGAGAGATGTGGTGAGCGAAGGCAAAATCATTCCCTGTTCCGGCAGGAATCGTTCCCAGAGGGATCTTCGTTTGGACGAGAGCATTTCCCACTTCATGGATGGTTCCATCTCCACCGATGGCAATCACTGCCTTCAAATCAGGATATTCGATGATTTGACGAGTGAGTTCTGTGGCATGTCCCGGTTGTTGGGTATAGCTCACTTCATAAGGAATTTGAGAATCATCCAATTCTTTTTTTACATCGTGCCAGATCTCTTGACCCCGTTGATTGCCGGCTACAGGGTTGACAATAAACCAATGCACAATATCCCCTCCTACAGTGAGCGATAAATTTTTTTAGTGATGTGAAAGAAAACATTGGGGGCAAATTTTCGTAGGGTTAGAGCTAAGCGAAGTGGGAATGGAATCACTTTGAGCCGTGGCTGATCGATCAGTTTGATGGCATGTTTGGCGACGGTTTGGGGATCCATTTGCTGACGCGCGATCAATGGCGGAAAGTACTGAGTCAGCTTGTTGCCCCCAAAAAAAGGGGTTTGGACTGGTCCTGGGCATAGAATTCCCACTTGAATCGTGGGTGAAAACTCCATATGCAACGATTCCGAAAGACCCATCAATGCAAATTTTGAGGCGGAGTATGCGGCTAGATTGGGGCTTCCGATCAGTCCGGCGATTGACGAGATATTGATAATTCGTCCACCTCCTTGCTTCAGCATATAGGGAAGAGTGGCATGGATCATTCGGACGGCTCCTAAGTAATTGGTATTCATCATTCCTTCATAGTCTTCGATCGATATATCCAAAAAATGTCCGAAGCGACCATATCCCGCATTATTGATTAAGACATCCACACGACCAAATTGCTGGATAATTTGAGGGATCAGTTGATCGATTTCCGTTTGATGGGTGACATCACAAGGAAAAATGGCACAGTTGGGGTAGATCTCCTTAAAATTTTGTAGAGCGGTCCTGTTTCGTGCCAACAAAATTGGAAAATCACCTCTCATCACTAATTGTTTGGCGATCTCTTCTCCAATTCCACTGGAAGCTCCTGTGATTAATACGATCCTTTGATTCATTGTTTTCCTCCATCAATACATGGGAACGTGGGGAATAATCTTGCCCTCGATCCGTTCAAAGATATCGTCTAGATCAGGGCCAGTAATGGTTAAGCCATGATTTCGCAATCCTACCACCGTTCTTGCCGGATTTTCCGCTTGGCGAATCTTTGTGGCTACCGCTTTGGCCAGTTCTAATGTACCACAAGGATAGTTGATTTCGGTTGACTCAATGCCATCCATCCAAGCATGAATATGCACAATGGCTCCTACGTCCGGATGTTCACGATAGATCATCCAATGTTCAATCGCATCGACTGAAGCTCTTCGCGGTGAAATGTTCCGCGGTACGCTTATTCTCATCGACTTTCGGTTTGCATCATATCCTTTGATCAGTAAAATATCCTGTCCGACTTTGGTTAAATTCGATTTATCTACACCACTGGCACTCATCCAGAATCGTTTGGGGTCTTTTCGAGCGCTGAGATTGCCATAACTGAGTCCTCCAATGCCATAAAGCAACTGGATATGCCTTAAGTCCCTGGGAGAGAGAAGTTCTTCGATTGGAAAGGGTGCAGGAAGCAGATTCATCTGATCAAGGGATTTCCCGGCCTGATAGATTTTCTTGGTAATTTCATCACCGTCCCATAAATCTTCGGATAAATCGGGTTCAAATTGATTATCGATAATCAATTGGGCTGTTGCTAGCGGATGAATTCGCCGATAGATTTCTTGAAAGTAATCCCCATTCATCTCATTGAGGGGAATCGAATAACACCCCTGTTCTAACGTTATAAAATATGTTTCCAATTGTGAACCAGCATGATTGAGATAAATCAGCATGTTTCCAAGCGATCGTACGAGTATCGGATAAGCGGATTTTAAGATATGATCCGTGGGTTGGTCATGTTCGGTAACCGTAATGACGAACGTACCTTTTCCTTTTCGACGAAATCGTTTCGGTTTGTCGGGATTCACAAAATTGAAAACGATTTGGATCTCTTTGTGGAAGGGTGATTGGTAGGTATAACCCTTTTCGTTCATTTGTTGTTGAATCCCTCTTTTAAAACGTTCAAGCGTTGCTGATGAATCATGGTTTTCGATGAATGAATAGTTTTTTTTCAATTTCAACACCCTCCAATGCAATACGAGTCAATTCATATTTTTTACTAGAAAAGGTTATTTATGTAAATGTTGCGTAGTTTTCCTAAAGATCGTTCTCAAGTTCAGAAGGAGGGATTTTTTGAACATAAAAGTGATGACATTTAACATTCACCATGGAAAAGGGATCGATCGGAGACTTGATCTGGATCGGATTGTACATGTGATCAAGGAGAGTCAAGCTGATCTGATTGGTTTAAATGAGGTGGATCGCTTTTTTTCCAAAAGGAGTGGCTATCTGGATCAGCTATCCTATCTATCCCAACAGTTAAGAATGGAGGCTGTGTTTGGTGCGGCCTATTCCTTTCGATGGAGAAGAGAATCGGAATTTGGTAATGCTTTATTATCACGTTATCCGATCAAATCTTATCAAAATCACTTGCTTGACTTTTATCGGGGAATCATTGAAGGAAGGTCACTCCTCGAAGTGAATATAGAGACCAATCAATCCCCGCTCAAAATTTTTGTAACCCATTTGAGTTTAAACCCATTGTTTCATCGAAGGCAGACTCAATTTATTCTCAAGAAAGTTACCCATGCAAAAGAACCCGTCATTTTATTAGGTGATTGGAATATGAAACCCAAGACAAATGCTTGGTACCAAGTGACCAGATATCTTACCGATGTTTGTGAAGAGTGGAACCGTGCAGATTCTTTTTATACGTTTCCATCCATTCGTCCCACCATTCGATTGGATTATATCTTTGTCAGCCGTGATTTTCATATTACTTCTGTAGACATTCCCCAAATGCTTCCCAGGGCTTCTGATCATCTCCCATTGATGGCTACCCTTACCATTTATAAAGCAAAGGGAACTGATACAGACTAAAAAGAAGACGGAAATAAGAGGTTTACCATATGAAAAAAGTGATTTTTTTACTGGTTGATTCATTGATCCCGAGCATATTGGAAGAATGTATACAGGAAAAGTTGGTGCCGGCATTCCAATTTTTAAAAGAGCGCGGACAATATTGGTCAAATTGTGTAACCGTTTTTCCGACAATGACCGCTTCCGTCGATAGCTCCCTGTTGACAGGTGTCTATCCCAATATCCATCGAGTCCCAGGATTAATCTGGTATGACCCGGAAACCAAGGAAATTATTAATTATATCAATGGTTGGCAATGTTTATGGAAACAAGGAATGTATACCTGTGCCCAAAGTGTTCTTTATCATCTAAATGAGAAGCATTTAAGCAAGCAGGTGAGTACGCTTTTCGAAGAACTTGCAGAACGCGGCTTTACTTCGGGTTCCATCAACACCATTGTTCATCGGGGAGTCAAAAAGCATCCGGTTAAGCCTCCTTTTATCATTGATGTGGCAACCGGGTTTCGATTGCGCGAACCTGTTTCCGGTCCCGATGTACTCACCTTAGGTCGATTTGTACAAACTCCCTTTGATGCGGCGATCCCCAAGCAATGTGGAACGTTTTATACTTTTTATGGGATTAATGATGATTATGCAGTGCATGCCGTCAAGAAACTGATTCGATCCAATGAGTTACCTGATTTTACACTGGTTTATTTACCGGATAACGACCATCTTTTACACCGTAAAAATCCAGACCATGGCGTATCTGCTTTAATCCAAGTCGACCAACGAATTCAAGAGATTTTAGGTGCGTTTGATTCATGGGATGCAGCTTTGGAAAAAACAGTTTTTATTGTGACAGGTGATCATGGACAAACACGGATTGGCGACGAAAAGCAGTTTAATATTGATTTGGATGAACTTTTGAAATCATTTCATGGTCTTCCTTTGGGAAAAAAAGTAGAAGATCATGATTTTGTGTTATGTAATAATGAACGGATGGCTTATGTTTATCCGCTCAAGCCGGAGAAAGAGAAAGAGATTTTGCGGAAGCTTTTGAGCGATGCACGAATCGATTTGTTGGCGATCAAAAAAGATCGTGGCGTATTGGTGAAAGAGAGCGGTTCAGGAAAAGAGATTTATTTTGCTCCTGGTGGGCCGCTGGTTGATATTTACGCATCGAAGTGGACAATTTCAGGAGATTGGTCGGTGTTGGATCTCTATTTGGATTGTGGAATCATTCATTACCGTGATTATCCGGATGGATTGGCTCGATTGTATGGAGCCCTTTATTCGCAAGAGATTCCCATGATTGTGATCACAGCTCGACCTCGCTATGAGTTTATCAGTCGGTATTACCCGTCTCATCTTAATGGGGGTTCTCATGGATCACTCCATAAATATGATTCTATCGTTCCGTTGCTAGTGACGGGAACAAAGCAAACCTTTCTCAATCCTCCTCGCTTAGTCGATATGAAAAATTTTATTTTGCAGTTATTTGATTATAAAGAGAAGGCGGAGACATAGCCATCTCAGCCTTCTGTAACTGTTATGTCAATACTCGTAGTGCCTGCGCCACCTTTCGAGCAAACTGGTTACAAAGACGATTCACTGCATTTGCCATTATTCCTCATCCTTTCCAAAAATCATTTTCTTACATCATCAAACAGTTTATTCCGTTCACAGTAAAAGGTATGGGATTAAGCACGATAAAGGAGAAAATAGTCTTTTTCCATAGAAGTGATATCCGTCGTGGTAGAGGGCATAAAAACAGAGCAGCCAGTCTGTCGAACTGGCTGCTCGTTTTTCTACCATCGATGTTTTCTTATATTCGTGAATGAACCACATTTATCAGTTGTTCCAACGTTTCAGCAAATCCGGGAATTTTTTGCTTTTCGAGATATAGTATCATTCCTTCAATAATATATTCTCTCGGTTTGTGTTCGATGGTTGCAAATTCGTTTTCTAACAGATCCAAGCTAGCTGCGATTTTATCGCATTCGCGCTTCTCTAGTTTGGCTTCACCGAGTTTGGTGCGGAGGCGGTGGATGAGACTTCGTACCTTTTTATAATAATGAATGGTTTCTTGTCGCTCGATTTGTAATAACTGATCCAATATATTCTTTGTAAATATCGGTTTTTCATTTTTATCGAAACTTTTTATAATTCCATCCATTCGACGCAACAGATAATTGACAAACTCATTTAGATCGATTTCTTTGGTATCGCTGATAAAGAGGTAGATGGAGTAGGATACCATGATCCCGCCCAATAAAGCGGCACAATCATAGACATAATCGGAGACTTCCTCGCCATAAAGACAGGTTAACTGTTTGCTTAGCCACTGAAGATCTTGGTGTTGTGCTTTCGATAAAAAATGGCTCAGTTTTTTTTGTCCTTTCCACTTTTGAAAAGTAATGCGCAATAATTCACGATTATCGTAAAGATGTTTCAAATAGGCTTTTGCTTGTGCTGCAAAACGTTCTCGATCTGTCGATCTCTCATTTGCTTCAATCGCTTGAATGGTTTCCCACAGTTCTTCTCTTTTTTGCTTGATCAGATAAAAAGCGAGCTCCTCTTTTGACTTGAAATGATTATAAAATGACCCTTTGGAGATTCCACTTTGATTGACAATATCTTGAATCGATGTGGCGAGGATTCCCTTTTCTTGAAAAAGCTTTGCCGCTTCGCGCATAATTTTGCTTCTCATCGTATTCATCGTTACTCCTCTAATCAATGAATAATAACTTTTGGATTCTCATATGTTGAATGTGAGTATAAAATAGTTTATACGATTGGTCAATATTATCTGATCCAGCATAAAAAATGGATCATCTCGCCATGTACAGGATTGATTTAATCATTTATTCTATATTTTGCCAAGTATTTGTTTAAAAATCACTGTCTAAAATTTCCTCCCTATAATGTTCAAAAAATAATGATTGTATTTGTGTCGTGGATGACTTATAGTCTAAAACAAAAATGACTAAAAGTCTTTTAGGCTTTGTCTGCAGCCTGATATGACTAGAAGAGGTTAGTTTTCTAACTGAAAGGTGATGAAAACTTGGATAAAATCATTCGATTTTCAATTAAAAACAGGCTAGCAATTTGGTTACTGACCATTCTTGTTGTTGTCACAGGTCTATATGCTGGCGTAAATATGAAAATGGAGACGTTGCCCAATTTTAATTATCCAGTTGTGACAATTACTGCTGTTTATCCGGGTGCATCTCCGCAAGAGATGGCGGATAAAGTGACAGAGCCAATTGAGACGAGCATCAAAAGTGTTGCAGGTGTGAAGAATGTGATTTCCACCTCAGCAGCAAATATTTCCAGCATTATCGTGGAATATGATGACTTTGATCAAGATATGGATCAAGCAGTCAATGATTTAAAATCGGCAATCGATAAAATTTCATTGCCGGAGAATATGGAACAACCGGAGATCTCCAAAATTGATATCAATGATTTTCCCGTTCTAGGGTTAAGCGTCTATGCAGAAAATAAATCGATGGAAAAACTAACAACAGCTGTCGACAAGGGCTTGCTGCCCAAGCTCGAAGGTATTGATGGGGTTTATTCCGTCGATTTAGCGGGTCAGTTGGTCGAAGAAGTGGAACTAAAGTGGAAAGAAGATCGATTGAAGCAATATGGATTGTCTGCAGATGGAGTCCTTGAAACCCTTCAGTATCACAATCTTTCTGCTCCTGTTGGCTTGTTTCATATTGACCAGAAGATGAGGACCGTTGTGATTGATGGGAAACGGACCTCATTGGATGATTTGAAAAAGTTAAAGATACCGATCCATCCGATAGGACCGATGAATCAACCCTCTCCTC
>JANWJM010000040.1 GCA_025449475.1 Thermoactinomycetaceae bacterium | reverse complement strand
TTTCGATAAAGCCACGGATAAGTGGTTATTTTGTCGGTTCAAATTTGGATCTAATTGCGTCTTAAAACCTTCAATGATGGTTATTACCTCAGCAAGCAGCCCCATCATTTTTTCTGTAACTTTCAGTATTGTCCCAGTTGAAGCACCTTGTAATCGATTGTTGAGATCCCGCTTTGATTCTTCTAGAGCCATTTATCCTCCCTACTTTCATTTTCTTTCATTTTATTCTTAAAGAAAAAAAGATTCAATGGGTTTCCATGAGAACGATTCCTTCTTTTGTAACAATGGGCGTGATGGGAAACCGATCAATCTGTAGGGAGTAGTCCAAATCATCCTCGAGTCCCAGTTCGATGATACGCCTACCACCTCGGCTATTTTTTAATTCGTTCCATCCTTGTCTTCGCCACGATTGATAGCTTTCTCTCGCCATCATACCCAAGTCATCCATCTGAAACGTAGGCTTCATTTGCAAACAGGTATCGATAAACGCCCCTGCTGCAACTCCGTCCTCTAATGAAAAAGCCCCCTGAGTTCCCGAACATAAGATCACGATCGGTCGTTCCAATTGTACCGCTGAACGGGCACACGCCGATAAATTTAAAAAGGAGCCGATCAATTGATATTCCGCACTTTTTGCTTTGGCAATCGCTTTTGTTCCGTTGGTGGTCGTCAATATTAGCTCCTTCTTTTCCAAAGGAAAATACCGCAATGCAGAGGGGGAGTTGCTCAGATCGAATCCTTCAATCTTTTCAGCTGATCGTTCGCCGGCTAAGATTCTCCCTTTCCCTGCCAATCGTCTTGCTTCGGGAATGGTTGAGACCGGGATGACACGCCTAGCCCCGAGTGCTAAAGCAGTGACAATAAAACTGGTCGCACGAAAAATATCCAAAACAATGACTACCTTCTCTGAAAGATCCACTTCAATAGAATCTCTCACATAAGGAACGATTAATATTTCCATAACATCACTCCACTCGATGATAAAAAGTATCGGATCGCAATCCTCGTCGCAGCGATTCTAAAGATAGAATATCCCTAAAAGAGATATTCCCTAAATTAACCGTATTCCCAATCATTTTGATAAATTGGATCTGTTGCGATTTTTTGGGAGCTTCCCAGATCAATTTTTGGGAGGGGATGGTTTGATGGATTGCTTCCACATACTCCGTATTCAATTCTCCTGCTTTCATAAAAGGACCAATATTCTCTCCCGATTCTCGCCCTTCTATGATGACATAAGATGCCCCTTTTATCACATCCGCTCTAAACATATTGATCAGCTGCCGAACAGGAATCGTCATCCCTTCTCTTTTCTTCCCGATTTCGGTAATCACATGGAGCCCCATCGACTTCGCCGTTTGAATTGCTTCATCTCTTTGCTGACGATCCAATGAGATGGTTCCATTTGATATTTCTACCCATTCAAATCCAAATGTAGTCAATTGTTCAAAATATTCTTCTTCTCTTCCTTCGACAGCAAAACATTCAAAAAAGGTTCCTCCTGGAAAGAGTGATACTTGGTACTCTTTCGCAAGCGCTAATTTTTTTCTGAGAATATGAGGAGGAGTTAAACTGCATGTTCCAAAGCCTAACTTTATAAAGTCAATATAATCTGCTGCTAACTCCAGGCAATCTTGAAACGCTTGAATCCCCACACCTGGATCCATCAACATTGTAAGTCCTTGCAAACGCGGTTTCTTGCTTCGAACTCCTAAACGATTTAACCCCAAAAGTGTCACTGATTTTCCGCCTCCCGAGAGGATTGATGCTTAAAAATCCCTTCTCATTATATGAATGAACAAAATAAAAAAGACTGCAAAATGACAGCCTTTTCGAAAACAGAAATCGATAGTCTATACAAACAAGGAGGCAACGGTGACCACTACAAAAATACCCATTAAGACAATGGTGGAAACAGCGGTTGAAACGACCAGATCAAGAAAATCATTTTCTTGATGTTCCGGTTGATCTTGCTGGGTATAAGCGTCTGATTTCATATAAACTCCTCCCATTCCATCACGATTCGTTATGATTATAGCATGCTGAAAAGAAAAAAACATCTGATTGCGAATAGAAGCATGAACATTTGTTGATAACTATATCCTAACACGTTTAGAAGGAGTGTATTCATGAGAAACAAATTTGGTCTTCCATTCCGAAACATCTCTATCATTCTTGTTCTTATTCAATTGAGCGCCATCTTTATTCTTTCATTTCCCGCACAAGCATCTCAATCCCATATATCCCCACATTCCGTTCGAGACATCCATCTCTTTACCGTTGAATACCAAATACAAAGCACCTCTACAAAAAAAGAAGTGTACCGCTTTGATCCGGGAACACTAGTTGTTCACCAAGGGGAACGTATTCGACTGCACATTCATGGATTTCATGGCAAGGAACATCATTTTCGAATTCCTGCCTTTCAGATTCAGGGAAAAGTGAAGAAAGGGGAAACGACCACCGTCACGTTTACTCCTCAGCAACTCGGAACCTATGAACTCATTTGTGATAATCATGCTTCTACAAGCTCATTTGGTCCTATGATCACCTACATTACAGTGATTCCTTCATGATTGCTCACGCTTTCCTCCCTAAGGTATAATGGCGGAAAACGTTAGAATTGGTGATTATTTTGAAAGTGCGCTTTCACACGCCTCATCAATATGTCTTTTACCATCATCATATCAAACATCTACTTCTACTTTGGGAAAAAGAACAAAAAAAAGAGTTGTACCTTATTGTCGAAGAATCCAACGATGAATTGCTCCTACAATACCCAGGTGAAACCTATACAGAGATGATTTTGCAGGAGCTAGAACCGATCTTCTTTCAAACGCTTGAAACGGAAGAGGAACGATTTCCAGCCATTCTAGGGGCAACCTTCTTTTATCAAAAACGTCTAATTGGAATGTACTACCATCAACATCGTCCTGAAGAGGAACCGCCCTACTTTTTTGAAATTCGGAATGAACAAATCGTCGAGCTCGCAGATGAGGAGTATCAAGAGGTTGCTAAAATCTTCTTAGAAGAATTCCCGGATTATGTTTCCGTAAATTCGCCTTCCAAACAGCCATAGAGGGATTATCCCCTCTTTCTTTTTTTATTTTCTTAATATTAAGTCAATTAAATACGCTTTATCACCCGCTCATTCGCTCTTTTCCTTTGTTTTCCTCAAAAAATAGTAAAAAAGCCAAAAATATCAATATTTCTCACCTTATTATGAAACCATTAATATACTATAACAAGATTTGATCTTTCTATGAAAAAGTGAGGGACGACGATGAATGAAAGAAACATAGAAAAAACAGCCAAAGAGATAGAAAAGCATCTAGAAGAATTAATCAAAGTGAAGATGATGCGGATTCTATCTGAATCGTTACACTCTCCAAAAGTGAGTGCAAAATGGCAACCAATTCTCTCGTTGATCGAAAGCATCCAACCCGGCTCGCTCAAAAAATTGAGAGACCTGCTAAAAGAGAACTTAAATTCAAAGATCACGTAATGAAAGGAGGGGAGATCGATGAAAAAACATCGTTGCCGTTGCCAGAAAATTATCGTGGTTCCCTATGTTGTGCATCGTCGGAAAAGACGGCGAATTCGAAGAGCAGGAAATGCTGCAAACATCAACCAAAGTGCATCCGTCAATGGTCCAGTCAGCGGTCTCATCAATATCATCATCCAAGTTCCAATCAATGCGGGCGACGCCACAGCTTTAAATAATAGCGATCAAAACTCGGTGACCAACGTTGTGTAAAACCTTTCTGAAGCTTTGAAAGGAGGTGATCACATGAACGAAAAACTCACTCCTACACAAATTGAAGCTGTTACAAAGGCTGTTGAAGAACATCTGGCAAACATGGGGCCTCAAAATCAAGTCAGTACACAACAATTGCTTCCCACGCTGCTAGGAATTCTCAATGCACTGCCCACATTTATCACCAATCTCATTGTTACACCATTAGGAGGAATTACTGTTGTACTGACAAATCTACTCAATGCCCTGGTTGGTATCCTCACAGGAACCGTGGGGTTAGTAGCGGGTTCAAATCTTGCGCCCCACCTGGTAAATGTGATTAAGCAACACGTGCCAACACCACAAAATCAAAATAATTCATTACAACCCCCTCAGCAATAATGGTCTCTTAATTCTAAGCGAAAGGAGGTGAACCATATGAGTCGCAAACATTGCAACGTGATCGTGGTTCCCATCAGACGTCGTCGCCGCCGCAGAGGTACTGGTGCTACGGTTGCCAGCATCAACCAAAGCCAACGTGTTGGAGGAGGAGTAAGCGGGCTCATCAACCCTGTTGTTCAAATCCCGATCAACTTAGGGGATGCAACTGCAATCAGAGGCGGAAGAGGCAACTCGGTGACCAATCTTCTCTAAAAAGAGGGGGCAACTCTGCCCCACTCTACATACATTCTTTCGAAAGGAGGTGAATACCATGTGCAAACGTAAAAAACGACCGATTATTGTTTGTGTTCCTACAAGAAGGCGCCGTCGTGCAGGGAGTGGAGCCATCGCACGGATTAATCAAAGTCAACGCACTGGAGCCGTAAGTGGCTTAATCAATCCAGTGATTCAAATTCCTGTTAATTTAGGAGATGCTACCGCAATCAGCAATAGCAGAGGCAACTCGGTGACCAACTTATTGTAGGGGCAAAACTTGCCCCCTTTTTATGAACTTGAACGGACAGGATCGACTTGATTAAGCTGATCGATCTTTCCTTGAAGATGTGATCGAAATGTCTCGATATAGGCATTCGGTTCTTTGGGATTTGCCCAACGCACAATTTTTCCGGTCTTTGGTTGAACGATCTTACTCACAGCCCCACAGCCCAAGCCGAGTATCGACTGCCTTTCTTCCATCATGATGATATTATAAAGGCACTCTTTTCCCGGTAAAGCATACCCCACATTCTCTTGATTGCCTAAGATGTTCGACTGCCGGTATAAATAATAGGGATGATAGCCCATCTGCTTGGTTTTTCCCCGCGCCAGTTGAACCATCTCCATGATCTCTTCCCTTCCCACAATGTGATACCTCTCCTTATTTTGACTCATCTGTGAGCCCCGCTTAAACGACAACGTATGAACAGTCAGTGACTCCGGTCGCAACTCCTCGATCATATGCAAGGAACGTTGAAAGGTATCCAATCCCTCATTGGGTAAACCGATGATTAAATCCATATTAATATTCTGGAAGCCCATTTCGCGTGCAAGATGGTATTTCTCCCATGTCTCCTTTACGGTATGATGACGTCCAATCAATTTTAAGGTCTGTTCTTCAAAACTTTGCGGATTGATACTGATGCGATCGATCTTCCATTTTTTCAACACAGCTAACTTCTCTTCATCCAAGGTATCCGGTCTCCCTGCTTCCACGGTATACTCACGAATGTGCTTGCAAGAGGAAAACGATGTTTGGCACTTCGCAAACAATTGATCCATCTGTTCGGCACTGATCGAAGTAGGAGTTCCTCCTCCTATATAGATGGTGGTCACCGACAACCCCTTTTCGTGCAACCATTCTCCAATTGCATCGATTTCTTCATGCAATGCGGCTAAAAAATCGTCAACCGAGCCCGTTCGTCCTTGAATTGAATAGGCTGGAAACGTACAATAAGCGCATTTGGTAGGACAAAAAGGGATTCCAATATAGATGCTCACTTCTTCGTGCAAGCTGTAAAGATCAGGTAGCGCCTTCTGCTGTTGCGAAATGATCTCTTTTAAGAGCGCCGTTTTTTCGGGAATCACTTGATAATGGCTTTGCAAACGTTGTTCAATTGCAGCAAATGAAAGACCTTCCAGGTAATAGCGGTGAAATAACTTCGTCGGACGAATCCCTGTTAAAATCCCCCATGGCTGCCGAATCCCTGTATATTCTTGTAAAATTTGCAGAAGAGCGATAGCAAGGGATTGACCCATCACTTTTTTTGGATTGGATCGATCATCAGATGGTGACTCGATTGGCTCCAACGGTTGTTGCCAATGTCTTCCTGTTTCTGCCTCCGTACAGTAAAGTTGAAATTCGTCCTCATTTTCCTGCTTTAAGCAAATCTGCAATTCCCATTCGGATTCATGATAAACGAATTTACAGCCGGCAAAGAAAAGACGACATATTCGTTCTAAATGCGGATAATAAATGGAATCAATCCCTTTCATCCCGATTTTCAACCCATATCTTCCTTTCTACGATCCATGGTTTATTTTGTTCCGTATCTATTTTAATAGATGCGACCCATTCGAGCATTTGTTAGACCCATAAAAAGAAGTTACCGCACCCATCCATACGACGGTAACTCCTTCCAACGAAAAAATTTTTCTGATCATCCATTCTGGTAAAATAGCAATCTTCTTTTTTGGGGGAATTGATCTTGTGTCGTCGTTACAGGTTCACCCGAAGCAGGGATCGCACGCTCTCTTCCCCAACGCCGGATCGCCGCAATTTGTTCCGGGCTGGTTTTGGATAAGGGGACGACATTGGTAAAACTACGTCGAAATAGATCCGGGGTTACTGCGTCGTCTCCATTTAAGAAGGCTTCTTTGACCACCTCTCGAATCGCGGCTTCCAGATCAGCTCCGGCAAAACCCTCTGACAGTTCCACCAATTCGCTTAATAACGGTTCTTCTAATTCGCGTTTGAGTCCTCTTTTGACATAGATCTGGATAATCTCGCGTCGTTCTTTGGGAGAAGGCAAATCAACAAAGAATAATTCATCAAATCGCCCTCGACGAAGAAGTTCAGGCGGTAATTTAGAGATATCATTGGCTGTTGCTACCACAAATACGCGTGAGCGCGCTTCTTGCAGCCAAAAGAGAAACTGACCCACTAAACGTGTGGAAGTTCCTCCATCTCCATTTCCTTGTGCACCCGCTAATCCTTT
>JANWJM010000039.1 GCA_025449475.1 Thermoactinomycetaceae bacterium | reverse complement strand
CCCTCCACCGATCTCTCTCGCTGCTTCTCGGCAGAGCGTGCCAATGGCCCTCTCTAGGGTACCGACTCCAGCCTCCCGGGTGTAATTGCGCAGTACGCGCAGAATCGCTTTCGAATGGATGCGAATGTTTTCTGGTTTTAATCCATGCTCCTGAATTTGTTTGGGCAATAGATAATTTTTGGCGATTTTTTCTTTTTCTAATTCGGTGTATCCTGAAATGTAAAGGGTTTCCATGCGATCCAACAACGGACGTGGGATATTATAAACGGAGTTAGCCGTTGTAATAAAGAGAACCTTCGAAAGATCAAAGGGTACTTCAATATAATGGTCACTAAATGTCGTATTCTGGTTGGGATCTAGGACCTCCAGTAACGCCGAAGCGGGATCTCCTCGAAAGTCCATCGACATCTTATCAATTTCATCTAATAAAAAGACAGGATTGGCGCTTCCAGCTGTTTTCATTCCTTGAATAATTCTACCTGGCATGGCGCCTACATACGTACGACGATGCCCGCGAATCTCGGCCTCATCGCGTACTCCACCCAGCGAGATCCGGACAAATTGGCGATTTAAAGCTCGAGCAATCGATCGAGCCATAGAGGTTTTTCCTACACCTGGTGGTCCAACAAAGCAAAGAATGGGTCCTTTTAATTTGTTCACCAATTTTTGTACCGCTAAATATTCCAAGATGCGTTCTTTGGCTTTTTCGAGACCATAATGATCTTCATTTAAAATTTTTTCTGCTTGCTCGATATCTAAATCGTCTTTGGTGGTTTTCTCCCAGGGGAGCTCCAATAACCACTCTACATACGTACGAATAACGCCCCCTTCCGCTGAGGAAGTGGGTATTTTTTCAAGGCGATCAATCTCTTTTTCAACTTTCTCTTTCACTTCCTCTGGAGCAGAGAAGTTTTGAAGTTGTTCACGCAATTCCTCTACTTCCGCTAATCGACCTTCTTTTTCCCCTAATTCCTTCTGAATCGCTTTCATCTGTTCACGAAGATAGTACTCTTTTTGCGTTTTCTCCATCTGTTTCTTTACTCTTGTACTAATCTTCTTCTCTAACTCTAATACCTCTTTTTCATTGTGAATAATAACAAGGAGTTTTTCCAATCTTTCCTGCACATCGATTGTTTCTAATAGCATTTGCTTATCCGCGATTTTTAAAGGAAGATGAGAGGCAATAAGATCAGAAAGCCTTCCTGGTTCTTCAATATCTGATACTGCAGCAAAAATATCTGGTGATAGCTTTTTAGATAGGCGCAAATATTGTTCAAAATGATCCAAAACAGATCGCATCAACGCCTGTATATCTAAATCATCTCGATGGATCTCTGAGATTTTTCCAATTCGAACTTCGAAATATTCCTCTGTTTTTACATATTCGAGAATACGAGCGCGTTGAAGCCCTTCCACCAACACGCGAATCGTCCCATTGGGTAGCTTTAACATCTGACGCACTTTGGCTATGGTTCCTACCGAATAAATATCCTTTGGCTCAGGTTCTTCAATCTGTAATTCTCGTTGCGTAGAAAGCAAAATCACATTTTCATCCACCATCGCTTTTTCGAGCGACTCGATCGATTTCTCACGTCCTACATCTAAGTGAAGGACCATTCCTGGATAAACTAAGATGCCTCTTAAAGGAAGCAATGGTAACATTCGTTCCTCTTCATTCACAGCCATACACGCACCTCCCATGCTGACATTAGAAGGAACTTGGTCACAGCTTTGTCTGATTTTATCTCATCCTATTTCTTTTGTCTATGGGTCTTCTCGATCCCTTTTCCAATCCCTGCTATGAAACAGGTAGCGGAGGAAAAGGGGTTAAAATTTGTTCCTTCTCCACTTCAAATACAAGCCCCAATACTTCTTCCCATCTTTGGATCGGAATGACTTCGATTCCTTCCATCTCACTAAATATTTTCTGCATATTTGCGGCTGGAATGATGACACGAGTAGCACCAGCCTGTTTCGCAGCCTTCACTTTCGCAATGATTCCACCAACAGGTTTCACATTTCCATGGATACTCAGTTCCCCTGTCATGGCTAACCGATGATCAATGGGAATTCCTTTAATCGCCGAATAGATTGCCGTAGCGATTGTAATCCCAGCAGAGGGTCCATCCATCGGAATCCCACCTGGAAAGTTGATATGCAGATGATAATGGTCGGGGTCGATATCGGTTTGGCGTAAAACGGTGAACACATTTTCGACAGAATCTCTTGCCATGCTTCTTCTCCGAAGTGTTCGACTTCCCCCGCCCATTTCTTCTTCTTCCACAACCCCGGTTATTTGAATCGTTCCTTTTCCCGGTTTGGCTCGGGTAGCACTCACTTCGATCTCAATGACCATACCAATGTTGGTTCCATAAACCGCCAATCCTGTAGCCAAACCAACCTGAGCTCTCTCCGGCATTTTCTGTTCAGGGCGCGGTGAAAGTTGGCTATTATGAACCACCCATTCCATATCGGTTACCTCAATTTTTGTTCGATGCTCCGTCATCGCCAATCCAATGGCGGTCTGGATCATATTGACCGCTTCCCGACCATTTGTCGCATATTTTTGAACAATTCTGATCGCCAACGGATCATAGGCAAAGCGCACTCGTTCACAGGCTTGGATCGCTATCTGTTTAATTTCTTCCGGAAGTAAGGGATGAAAAAATATTTCCATACATCTTGAACGAATCGCAGGAGGAATCTCTTCGGGTGTTCGTGTGGTTGCTCCAATCAATCGAAAATCGGCAGGAAGACCATTTTGAAAGATATCATGAATATGATGAGGTGTACTCGTATCCTCAGAACTATAATAAGCGCTCTCTAAAATCACTTTTCGATCTTCTAAAACCTTTAATAGTTTATTCATTTGAATGGAGTGGAGTTCACCAATTTCATCAATAAATAGTACCCCGCCATGCGCCTTTGTCACAGCGCCTGGTTTCGGTTGTGGCACACCGGCGATCCCCATCGCACCCGCTCCCTGGTAAATTGGATCATGTACAGAGCCAATTAGCGGATCAGCGATTCCACGTTCATCAAAGCGGGCCGTTGTCGCATCCACTTCTACAAACTTCGAATCCTCGTTAAAAGGAGAATATCGATTTTTCTTTGCCTCCTCCAAGATTACACGAGCAGCCGCAGTTTTCCCACCACCTGGAGGTCCATAAATGATCACATGTTGAGGGTTGGGACCACATAGCGCTGCCTGTAAGGCACGGATTCCTTCTTTTTGTCCCACGATATCTTGAATACTTACTGGACGTGTCTTTTCAGACAGTGGTTCTGAGAGAGAGATTTGCCGCATCTTTTTGAGTTTGTCCATCTCTTTTCGTGATTCTTTATCCATTGCGCTCTTGTTGGAGTGTTGATTGCGAAGCAGATTCCAAAAATAAAGTCCAATGACGATTGAAAAGAAAACTTGCAATAAAATCAATATCACAGTCCAACTCATCACGAACCTTCCCTTCTTACATGACACATTCTTTACGTGTAGTATGACCGTGATGAGATAGTGATATTTACCTCTTTTTCATATACATATCAAAAGCCCAGTGTAACATAGGTATGACTGGATAATCCCATTCCCCCATCAATTCACAAGCTTCGCCACCAAAACCACATTTGAATTGTAACAGTTCAAAAATCGGATCATCTGTATTAAGTTGGATACTGATTCCCCGAAAATCGAAGATATCATCGCCCATTTTCACGGCATCCTGAATCATTTTCCAGCGAAGCAAGTATGAAGCAGGATCATCATAGTAATCACTCTTTTTCACGCCGTATATATCCCAAGTATGTCCTTGAACACGGATCGCAAGTGCTGCGCTTAACAATTGCTTCTCTTTTCTCGCCATGTAAAGTTTTATACGGTGCGGGTCTTCAAATGTGAGCGCTTCAAACATCTTAACAAAATATTTTAAATCCCGCACTTGGGTTTTTTCGCGCTTCGCCTGTTCAATCATTAATCGATGAAACTCCGGCAAATGCACTTCAGTACCCATTTCGATCTGAATATTATCGCGCTCGGCTTGATAGATTCTCTCTTGCCAGATCGGATCAAATTCTGAAAAAATCTGCTCGAGTGTTTTCCCTTTTAACTGCAATCGATAGACAAACTGCGGCTGGACTGTATCAAAGCTATCCTCAAACATGGTTCGTTTCCAACCCATCGCTGCCAGTTCCTGTTGAATAAACTCGACTTCATTGGATACATAGTCGGGTTGAATATCGATGAGTCGCTTGTTTTTTAATCCATGTAGCTTAAAGTTATGTATATTTTCAATGATCTTCTGTGCTTTCCATTTTCGGACGACTAATGGCGGATCCATTTTAACGGTAAACACTTTCCGTTGTTTTAAATGATGAAATAATGGAAAAAACCAATCTTTCATCTTATAACCACCAAACCAATTGATCAACGGACCTCGAGGAATGTATGCTAGGTATTTGTTTAACCCCGGTACTTTTCGATACAAAATAATGGTAGCCCCTACTATGGATCGGTTTGTATCGAACCAAGCGACAATTTCGCTTGACCATTTCCATTCGGCTTTCAAATCGGACCAGGAGGGATACTGTAAAAAGTTCCGTAACGGATGATTATCAATAAAATTGATATACACTTCTTGATCAATACTCTCAATCTTCAACAAAATTTTCACCCCACTCCCCTTGAAGTATTGTTGTTCGATTGGATGTTTTACCTGGTCGACATGTCGAACTCTTTCATTTTAACACGAAAAAGCACCTGCTATCAGCAGCAGATGCATAAAAACCGTTGATTTATGCACTCTCTTCTTTTGGGTCAATCACTTGCCCTTCACGGGTCGTCAATTGAGGAGCAACATTGTCCAGAACCGTCTCTTTCGTAATTTTACATTTGGTTACATCGTCACGAGATGTTAGCTCGAACATCACATCCAGCATGATCGACTCGATAATCGCTCGCAATCCACGAGCGCCTGTTTTTCGCTTGATGGCCTCTTTCGCAATCAATTGCAAAGCTTCTTCTTCGATGATTAGTTCTACATTATCCATCTCAAGCATTTTTTTATACTGCTTGACCAGCGCGTTTTTCGGTTCTGTCAAGATTTGAATCAATGCATCTTCATCAAGCGGCTCCAATGTTGAAATGATTGGAAGGCGACCGACAAACTCGGGAATCAAGCCAAATTTGAGCAGGTCTTCTGGCAAAACAAGTTTCAGATATTCACCGGGCTTCATATCGGAATGTTGGTTCTCTGTACTAAAACCAATTACCTTTTTACCAATTCGACGCTTAATAATCTGATCCAAACCATCAAACGCACCGCCACAGATAAATAATACATTGCTGGTATCGATTTGGATAAATTCCTGATGAGGATGTTTCCTACCACCTTGTGGAGGGACGCTCGCTACTGTACCTTCTAAAATCTTAAGTAAGGCTTGTTGAACCCCTTCACCGGAGACATCTCGTGTAATAGAAGGGTTTTCCGATTTTCGTGCAACTTTATCGATCTCATCAATGTAAATAATGCCTCGTTCTGCCTTCTCGACATCATAATCAGCAGCTTGGATTAATTTGAGAAGTATATTCTCAACATCTTCTCCTACATAACCCGCTTCTGTGAGTGATGTAGCGTCCGCAATAGCAAAGGGGACATTGAGAATTTTTGCCAACGTTTGAGCCAAGAGTGTTTTTCCCGACCCTGTCGGTCCTAGCAAGAGAATATTGCTTTTTTGTAGTTCGACATCGTCAACATTTGCGGAGGAATTGATGCGTTTATAGTGATTATAGACAGCAACCGATAGTGCCTTCTTTGCTTGCTCTTGACCAATCACATATTGATCCAAAATTGCGT
>JANWJM010000038.1 GCA_025449475.1 Thermoactinomycetaceae bacterium | reverse complement strand
CCAACATAATCAGGTTTAGCAGGGATTACTACATTCACCAAATCCAATGGTTGGTCGCTCATGTTTCTCCATCCTCCTGCTCCTTGATCTCGATAATATCCTGTAAACCAGTGATTCGAAAGATGCGTGATAAACGACGGTTTACTCCGATTAAGATCATCTTACCTGATGAAGTTTGTTGAATTTTATAAGCGCCTACAAATACACCCAAACCTGTACTATCGATATAATTTACATCCGAAAGGTCCACTATGACCGTTTCGCCATCTTGACAAAGGGGTAATAATTTTTCGCGTAGCTTTGGTGCAGTAAATACATCGATTTCTCCAGAAACCATCAAACGAATTGGGTGATTGTGTTCTCTCTCTTCTGTGATGGTGAGATTCATCACTTAACCTCCATTCGTTACCTTGAACTCCTATTTTACTCTTTTTATCATCATGATTGTTTGGTCATCCGTAATTTTGTAATTTGACAGTTCAAATAACTTTTGGCGGATCGCGTCGACCGCTTGTTGAGCAGGTAAGCCAATATTGTCATGAATGATTTCTGCTAACTTTTCCCGCGTTAAAAAATCATCATTTACTCGACACTCTGTCACACCGTCAGAAAATAAGACAATTGCATCGTTTGGAGCGAGGGATAGTGTGTACTCGGGATAGTCGACTTCTCTTTGAACACCTAAGACCAAACCTTGTGTCTCCATATCAACAAAACGATCCTCTTCTGCATGATAAAAGAAGCCAGGTTCATGACCAGCAGTCGAATAGATGAATTGATGATTCAACGAGTCATATACCCCATAGACCATAGTGATAAACATGCTCGGATCGACATTGCGTTCCACCACCGTATTTAAATCTCTCAAAATCTCCGATGGCGATAATGGCTGTTCATCCAACCGATCCATCGCATACTTAATCATCGACATACATAGAGCTGCTGGGATTCCCTTTCCGATAATATCAGAGATAGCAACACCGAGTGAACTTGGACTATGGCTGACAAAATTATAATAATCTCCACTCATCCGTTGAGCCGCAACACTGACGACACCAATATCCACACCTGGTAAAGGCGGGGGATCACTCGGCAAAAGAGTTTGTTGCATACCCACAGCTACTTCAATTTCATATTCTAACTCCCGCTGCCGAGAAGCCAATTTCTCCGTTTGTTGATAAGCAACGCCATATCCGATCATGACTTCGATTAAAATATCGAACGAGGCTTTGACTTCTGCAGGTAAATTCGGAAGAAGCTGTTTAATGGTGCGAATATGAAAATTTACGATCTCCTCAGGGGGAATTTGCTGCTCCATAATCCATTTCGAAAGTTGTTGCGCACCGTATAAATAATCTTCTCGTTGATCATGGATATAGGCGGTCAACAATCTTTCATATTGCTTTTGTAAATCCATATCCATAAACATCATCTGCTACTAAAAACATAGACAAATGTCCATGTCTTGGAATTTTCATCAATACAACTGACTGATTCATCATGATTCTCCACTTAGCCAATGAAGTGCTTTAGTTTGAATTATGTTAAAGACACTAAAAGGGTCTTTTCATCTCTCATTCATCATCCATGTTCAAATCACTAAGGTTTTTAGTAGCAGGTTTCCCTCCCTTCATCGCATGGTTAAGTTCAAACTCTTCATTATTGGAGGTAACCGCATATTCATTGTTCATCTCTTACATACTTTTATCAACGAATTCGAAATTGTTTTCACTGTTTTTTCACATTGATTATCTTTGATCACTTGCTCTTTATGCTTTGTACCATTCTAGTCATTATACAAGAAATCATGCTGCGAATGCGAACCGGAGGGGCATGAAAATTGAACGAAAATATAAAAAGAACCCAACTCTCAAAGATTGGTTACTTGAAGAGCTAGGTTTTGGATCAATATAAGGAGTATAGAGAAAATTTCGCTTACAAGCCTAAAAATCAATAAGTCCGAGACTGATTTGAAGAGCCTCGTTGACTTTTTCCATCATTTCATCGTCTAAATGAGTAATTTTATCAGTCAATCTCTGTTTGTCGATCGTACGGATTTGCTCCAATAGAATGACTGAATCACGATCAAATCCATAGATATTTGCGTCAATTTCAACATGGGTTGGCAACTTAGCCTTTTGAATCTGTGCAGTAATCGCGGCGACGATAACAGTGGGGCTAAATCGATTACCAATATTATTTTGAATAATCAAAACAGGGCGCACTCCACCTTGTTCAGATCCAACCACAGGGGATAGATCGGCAAAATACACATCGCCACGTTTGACAATCAATCAGTTACACCCCACTAACTAATCGTTCCAAGGTATCATCCGCCTCTTCTTCTGCATCAAATGCCTCTGAAGCCATATTCAAATTAATACGAGCCATTTCCATATAACCTCTTTGCATCATTTCACGTATCAAACGTTTCTTGCGCTCTTGAAGATATAATTTCATGGCCCGACGAATAAAATCACTTCTATTAGAGTTTTCCTTTTCTACTACTCCATCTACTTCTTTTAACAATTGATGTGGAAGACTGATCATGATTCTTTTTGTACTTGACAAGACTGACGCACCCCCAACACATCATCCATTCATTAAGTACCTATTTTAACATTATGTTAAATGCGTTTCAAAAATATACAATTTGAATAATCATCATGCATTCCCTTTTATGATCAGGGAATCCCCTTTCTGACGTGACCTTTTGTCGTTACTGATTTAATCACTCATTGAATCAGCTTACTTCAATAAATTTATTCGATTCACCCGATAAAATTCCTGTCATATATTACGAATAGGTCGTTACATGTTCTCTGCGGAGTCGATTAACAATTGCAACCGTTTTTCCACCCGATCGATAGACCCGCGGAATACGATGACCCAACATGCAGACCACTTCATAGTGAATCGTTTGCAACTGTTTGGCTACTTCATCCACACGAATCGACGCTGTTCCTTGCTCCCCATATAATACGACTTCGTCACCGACTCGTACGGGGTATGCTTTTGTCACATCTAACATCAGAAAATCCATACATACCCTTCCGACAATCGGTACCCTCGTTCCATTGACCAATGCATATCCCGTATTCGAGAGCCGTCTGTCAATCCCATCTGCATACCCGATCGGAACAGTCGCAATCCATTCTTTTCCGGATGTAATAAAGGTTTTTCCATAACTAATCCCTGTTCCTTTGGGTGGTTTTTTTACTTGCACCACTTTCGATGTTAAGCGTAAAACCGGTTTCAATGAGACTGCTTTTTTATTTACTTCATCTGAAGGATAAAACCCATAGAGACTAATCCCTAAACGGATCATGTTATAGACTCTGTGAGGTCTCTCGATGGCAGCGGCGCTATTGGAACAATGAATCAAAGGAATATGGATCCTTCTGTTTTTTAGTTCTGCGACAACTTGTCGAAAGCAGTCCTCCTGTTTTTGCCAATATCGTTGATCCGACTCATCCGCTGTCGAAAAATGAGTAAAAAGCCCTTCGATGTCAATCGAATTCATCTGAGAAGCTTGCGCAATAAAAGAAACCGCTTTATCCGGAGGCAGACCGATACGCCCCATTCCTGTATCTACTTTCACATGAATCTTTGCACGTTCTCCTCGCTGACGTGCCACTCTGCCGACTTCTTGTAAGCTTTCTTCAGAAAAAACGGTAAGCGTCAAATCATGTTCCAATGCAAGCGATACATCCTCAGGCGGCGTATACCCCAAAATCACAATCGGTGCTACGATGCCTGCTTCCCGGAGCTCAATGCCCTCATCCACAAAGGAGACTCCCAAACAACTTGCTCCTGCTTGCAATGCCGACTTTGCCACATAGATGGCCCCATGACCGTAAGCATCCGCTTTTACCACCGCCATAATCTGTGTTCCGGAAGCAAGATGCTGACGGAATTGCTGGACATTGTTGGCTACTGCATCTAGATTGATTTCAATCATCGTATCTCTCGCATAAAATCGATTCATGTCACTTTTTTCCTATTCCCATAAAATGTTCATCTGATGAGGAACAATGCAAGTCCCTGCCATATCTTACAGGCACCTCTAAGGTTGCTATTCTTTTCCATTTCTATAACAGACGGCTTGACCATTTAAAAATGAGATTTCTCCCCGATCTATACCGATTGAAGAGAAATCCTATTTAATACTTTACAACAATCATTCGATAAAGGTAAAGATGTTTTCTCATTTATTTCGCTGATTGGTCAAAAATTGAATTGGCAATTTTAAACATCTCCTCGGAGGGGAGATTTCCAACCAGTTCATACTCCTGGTGATTATATAACCATGAAATCTGTTTTCGCTGATCCATGGTCAATAACACGCCTACTCCCTGATCCAACAGAATGGGCTCACCATATACCGGTAGACCCGCCTCAATCATCACGGGACGCTTCACCATCAGCGTAAATGGATGCTTCCCTTTAAATCGCAACATGGATACAGGTCCATTCGAAGTCTGTATGATCTGTTCATCATGAAATTTGCTTCCTTTGGGGATATAAGAAGGAGTAATTGCTTGAATGGCGACCTCTGTTCCAGTTGTTTCCTTGGTTTCACTCGTCTGTTTGTGATCATTCATGTTCCGTTTTAATTCAAAAGCATCCTCATCAAAGGAGACATCTGCCTGAAAACGATCAAAATGAATTTCAGCCATTTTCTCGTTATCTCTGTTAAACACATGAACCTTCTTGGGATAGAGACGACGATCCAACCAAATCTGATGTTTGGTAAGGACGGATTGGGCTGTATACTTGGCAGACACCTCAAAACGATACTCATTCTCCACGACTTGAAAGAAGCGTTCTGGATCCTGCACAATACTGCTCATAATCGTGTGATAAAGATAGATTTGTCCCCCTTGATTGGGCCAATCGCTCTGAAAACGGAAACTCTTTTTTAAATGAGGGGTTACGACAAAGACCCCTTGATTGTTACGCAGCAAAATCTGGGTAATATCTTTTTTCTCATTTTTCAAAGAGACACGATAAAAATGTGGCTTTTTATACCATACCTCTACATCATAAGTGACGGGCTCTTGTCCGGTACGAATGACCATCTTTCCATGACTTTGATAGGAAGATAGCTCTTTCAACCGTTCCGATAGATCACGAACAATCTCTTGCTCATCTTTTGTCCCACATCCTGTCAATAAGAATATGCCCCAAAGACAAATCATGAAAAAAAGCGAAAGATTCCGACGCGTCAACCTTTGATGACCTCCCTTTCGTCAATTTCCTGGGAAATATGTCGGTTTCGCGGTCAATTGATGGAGAATAGGACCCAATTGCGCCAAAATATCGGTATATAGAACGCTATATTCGGAAGAAGTGATGGCCTGTTCCCCGGCTTTCCCGTGAATATAAACAGCCATTTTCACCGCTTGATCCGGCTCGATTCCCTGTGCGATAAATGAACCGATGATTCCTGTTAGGAGATCGCCAGATCCAGCTTTCGCCAGCGCAGGATGACCTGTAATATTGACAACTTGTCGTCCATCCGGAAAAGCAATGATTGAGTATCTGCCTTTTAAAACGACCATCATCCCTGTTCTTTGAGCGTAATCTCTTGCGATCGTTGATCGGTTTTCTTCTACCTCTTTTGTTGAGACCTGAAGCAACCGCGCCATCTCACCTGGATGCGGTGTGCATACAGTAGGAAGCGCGCGGTCACGGCATGTGATCAATTCGGGATAATCCGCCAAAATGTTTAGCGCATCGGCATCCAAAATCAGAGGAGTTTCAATCTGTCTCAGTAATG
>JANWJM010000037.1 GCA_025449475.1 Thermoactinomycetaceae bacterium | reverse complement strand
TGTCCCATGGACGTTTCAAGTGGTTGGCAAAAATGGGGACACTGTTGAAATTTATCAACAAACGCTCTTTACGAAACCCAAACCGATCAAAACACTTTATTCGAAAGAGGATGCCGATTTACGACCTTTGTTTCAAAAAAATCCCAAAGCAAAGGTGCTGCATGATTGGTCACCGTTTGTTGTCATTGTGGATGATCACCAACGCCTCGGGATTATTGATCCTCGTTTTTTACGCAATGGTGAATTTTTCCTTGCACAATATATTTATAAATCGAAGTAACCACCCCACTCCCTCTTATTTGACAAGAGGGGTGGGGTGGTCTCGTTTCCCCAATACACTCTATACTTTTTTCTATCATTGTAAAAATTTCAACCATCTGCCCAAAATTGGCACAATTATTTGAGTAGAACAAATCGAAAAGGTTGGAGAAGCATCCTACACTCAAGCGGTCTTCGGATCATTTTCTGATTCGCTACATCTGACCCTTATTTAGTTCTTCTCTTTCTTCAACCAACTTACGCCATCTTTTATCAGCTTCCCTAAATTTAGCAGCTGCTTCCTCCGAATCACTCAAAAGAGCTTCTACATACCATTTTTGTCGCTCTTCAGCTGCTTTCTGAATCCCTTCCAAATAAAGGTCATCCACATTCATTATAAGCCCACCTTGTTCTGTGTGTGATAAAGGATGGGAGCCATCCTTATACCCAACCACGCGCTTCCATTGCTTCTTTCATTCGAAGAATGGAAATCATAAATGCGGCTGTTCGTAAATCCGTCTGATACTTCTCGGCCAAATTCCACACCTCATAATATGAACGAACCATGATATCCTCTAATTTTTGATTGACTTCCTCTTCTGACCAATAATAGTTCATCAGGTTTTGCACCCATTCAAAATAAGAAACCGTTACTCCTCCAGCATTGGCCAAAATATCTGGGATAACCACGATTCCCTTATCAAATAATATCTGATCAGCAGCAGGCGTTGTAGGACCATTTGCAGCCTCAGCAATGATTTTAGCTTGAATGCGGTCGGCATTTTCTAACGTGATCACATTCTCTAACGCAGCAGGAATTAAAACATCTACATCCAGTTCCAACAACGAATCGGGTTCGATTTGATGTCCATATTGCAGAATGGTTTCATGATCTTTCAAATATTCCACTCGCTTTAAATCAAGACCTTTTGGATCATGAATCGCTCCTCTTGAATCACTAACCGCAACAATTCGACAACCTAATGCATCGAGTTGTTTGGCTGCAAATCTCCCGGCATTTCCAAAACCTTGAATAGCGACCGTAGCGCCTTTCAGGGGCATTTGTAGTTGTTTCATCGCTTCAATAATGGTCATGACGCAACCCGCAGCAGTGGCTTCGTTTCGTCCTTGTGATCCTCCTAAAATCAGAGGCTTACCGGTAATCACTCCTGGAATAAATGAATGATGAATCCGACTATAGGTATCCATCATCCAACCCATAATGGTGGGATTGGTATATACATCGGGAGCGGGAATATCTTTGTCCGGTCCAATAATTTGCGAAATCGCCTCGATATAGCCGCGACTCACTCGTTCAATTTCACGCTTGCTCAATTCATTCGGATCACAAACAACACCTCCCTTTCCTCCACCATAAGGTAAACCGACCACTCCACATTTAAAGGTCATCCACATGGCCAATGCTGTAACCTCATCCTGTGTGACATCGGGGTGAAAACGAATGCCTCCCTTTGTTGGACCGATGGCATCAATATGTTGTGAACGATACCCTTCAAACACACGAATGGAACCATCGTCCATCTTCACAGGAAAAGAGACACATAATACGCGCTGCGGTCGTTTCAAAATTTCAACGACATGCTTAGGGATGTCCAATTTTGCTGCTGCCTGTTCGATCTGCTGTTGAACAATTAAGTAAGGATTCATAATCTCATTTTTTGAATGCTTAAGCATGTAAACATATCACCTCATTATAAAATTAAACATTATGGTTTATTTTATCACAAACTAGACTGCTTTCTAGTTTTTAACAAAGATAATTATACATATTAATAATTATTTTAGTGATTTATGCAATCCTCCTAGCATGATCGAGCGATCATTCTCCTTGATCCGACTTCTCGACACAACTGGGAAATTTTAAGCAGATTATCGAATCATTTGCAAGGAACACTATATCCCGAAGAAAAGTTTTTTGTAGAATCAGGTGATAATGGATGCAGAACCAGCTTCTGGATCAAAAACAAGCATGGTCGGATCAGCTAAATCAATGGGTACAAGAAACCCAGCATTTCGGAGAAAAAGGGAATTTTGTCGATTATATCCCAGATTTAATCGATGCCAATCGAACCGATCTCGGCGTTACGGTCATGGGTATGGATGGAACAACCTTACATGCAGGTCAATGGTCCACGTATTTTACCTTACAAAGTATCTCCAAGATGATTACCTTTATTTTAGCCTGTCTGCAAAGAGGTCTATCTACCGTTATGGAATTTGTCGACGTAGAACCAACGGGGGACCCGTTTAATTCCATTATCCGTTTGGAAGCAAATCATCAAGGAAAACCGTTTAATCCTTTTATCAACGCAGGTGCAATTACTATCAGCTCATTATTGGTCGGCGAACATACGGAAGAAAAGCTTGAATCAGTGATCGACTTTATGGAGTTAATGATCGGAAGACGTCCACATATCAATGAAAAAGTCTATCGGTCCGAAGAAAAGATCGCATTTCGCAATCGTGCATTGGCCTATTTCTTGAAAGAGACCGGTTACCTTGAAGGAGAAGTTGAGACCGCTCTAGATGTTTATTTTCGTCAATGTGCCATCGAAGTCAATACGACGGAACTGGCATTAATTGGATTGATTCTCTCTCAAGACGGATATCATCCCTTTACGAAGAAGCAGCTCTTCGAAGAGAAAATTGCAAAGATCGTAAAAGCGCTGATGTTAACTTGTGGTCTATACAATGCCTCAGGGAAACTTGCTGCCTTTGTTGGAATTCCTGCCAAAAGCGGGGTTTCAGGGGGAATTGTCGCCGCTGTTCCTGCTCGCAATTGCAAAAGCAAAAACCCTTTTCCTGATGGCTGCGGGATCGGGATCTATGGTCCCGCTATTGATTCCATTGGAAATAGTTATGCAGGAACCAAACTGCTACAGCAATTATCAAGGGAATGGGAATTAAATATTTTTTAATGAGAGCCAAACAATTTTTTCGCTTTTTCATGCATGGATTCACGAGAATCGGACATTCTACAACTGATAGAATTTTAAAGGAGGAATTTATTGTGCATACGCAACAACAAGGCTATCAACAAAACTTACAAAAAGGTCCTGTCACATATAATCATGGTGGACATGAGGTCAATGATGTCCATGAAGTTTTATCCGCCATGGTCAGCTTCCTGGAACAGTGCGTACTCTTCCGTGAGCGAATTCAGGATCAAGAGCTCATCCAAATCTTGGACAATCAATATCAATTCTTAGCCGATGAATACAACATGCTCGTCCAATGTTTTTCAACCGGTCAAGACCCTGCACATGGCACCCGACGCTATCAAATGACACAGAGCAATGAAACGATCACCTATGGACTCAATCCCGCCTCTTCCCCGAAAAAACCAAGTCAAACGGTAAACGAGATCAATTGTGCTTGTATCTCCAACTTCATGCTAAACGCCTTAAAAGGGTTAGCTGTTCAAAAAACCATGGCTGCTTTAGAAGCCACCAATCCCGTCGTTCGTCGTGTCTTACAAGATAGCATTCCAAACACCATTGAAATGGGTTATGAGATCTCATTATGGCAAAACAAAAAAGGACACTATCAAATCCCTCAATACACGGAAGAAGACATGAGAGCCATTATCAACTCTTATGCACCGATCCAAAGTCCCACCATCAACAGACCGCAATAAATGTAAGAGAGAAGCCAAACATGAAAACGTGTTTGGCTTAATATTTTTGGTTGGCATCGATCAAGGGAAGATCTTATTAAAGATATCAAAATTCAAAGAAGGAGATAAGGCAATTCTGGCCGAGAGCAGTGCAGCCTCGTAACGTCTTATCAATTGATTTCTCTTGCTTCGAGCGACCTCTAACCCTCTTTTACACTCCATCATTTCCTTGATAAGGGAAACACCCAACCCTTCATCCAGCAATGCGCGACGTACCTCTCTGTTTTTCCCATTTCGAATTTCTGGATTTGTAGTGATTAGATGCGATTCTTTTTCTCGAATTTGATATTTGATCCGCTCTAACTTCTGATAGCATTCGAGGTACTGTTGTTCAGCAAGTTCCAATTCCTCCAAGAGATCAGCCAGTTGCTGAATAACTTGTTGACGTTCCAAGACCTATCCCCCTTTATCGTGCTCTCCTTCTATTTTCCCTGAATTAAATCGAATGAATCACAATAAGCACCATATGACTCGGCACACCTCAGTTCAATGTTTTTTTATTACTGATTATGTATAATGAAAGTGTTTTTGGGATCAAGTGTTAAGTGAATAGAAAGAAGGGTATGAATAAGATGTCACAAAATCAAGCTTGGACGTATTTAGTGATCGCGGGTTTATTGGAAGTGGTTTGGGCCTCTGGATTAAAATTTGAAGAAATCCCGGTAATCGTTGTCATTATTTCGATCATTATTAGTTTTGATTTATTGATAAAAAGCGCAAAAGCCATCCCAATCGGTACCGCTTACGCCGTATTTACCTCCATGGGAACCATTGGAACGTTATTGGTGGATTTCCTCTTCTCACGCGATCCGATCAGTATATGGAAAGTACTATTTATTCTTCTCTTGTTAGGCTGTGTAATTGGATTAAAAGTGACCAGTGAAGAAAATGGAGAAGGTGCAAAATAATGGCTTGGATCAGTTTAATCGTAGCTGGACTTATGGAAGTGATTGGTGTGATTGGCGTAAAAAAAGTGGCGCAAAAAAATAATTTTATCAATAATGCCATTCTTATTGGTGGATTTGTGATTAGTTTTCATCTCTTGAGCATCGCCATGGAAACCATCCCTCTATCCACTGCTTATGCCGTTTGGACCGGCATTGGTACCGTTGGTGCAACAATCATTGGTATTCTTTTTTATCGTGAATCCAAAAATCCCCTGCGCCTATTATGCATCATTGGAATTGTTCTATCGATCATCGGTTTAAAATGGTTCGATTAATATCAAAATATCGCGTTTTGGAAAGGGCGAAAAAATCTTGCCCTTTGTTGCTTAACATAAAATTAACAATATAATAATAATGTCTGAAAATGTGCATGATATAATGATTATATGAGAGCCTGTAGTGTTAGTTAAAATATTTTCTCCCTAACATTATAGGTTTCTTTTTATGTCTAAAATACAACGATTAGAAAGGTGAAGAAATTGAGTCGATTCAATAAGTTTATTTTGTTATCACTGGTAATGGTTCTAATATTTATCGTCGCTGCTTGTGGGAAAGAAGAAGAAGAAAATCAGTTGGAGATTCCCGCCAAACAAGTTACCGTCATCGATGGAGACACCATCCGAATTGACATGAAAAACCGCGTTGAAACGGTTCGACTATTATTAGTGGATGCTCCTGAGATGAATGATAATAAATATGGGAAACAGCCCTTTGCAGATGAAGCCACAACATATCTCAGATTCTTGATCCAATCGTCGAAAACTATCACACTTGAAAAGGATGTTTCCAGTCGCGATCCATACAAACGGTTCCTTGCTTATGTTTATGCTGATAAGAAAAGTGTACAAGAAGCATTGCTGGAGAAAGGGTTGGTTCGGGTTTATCAAGATCCCAAAAATGATAAGTATTTAAAGGAATATAAACAAATCGAAGCAGAAGCCCGTAATAAGAAAATCGGCATTTGGTCATTGGATAATTATGTACAAGCGAATGGCTTTCATCCAGAGGCGGTGCATCCCCAGTCAAACGAACAAACAGGGTTTGTCGCCAGCACCAATAGTGATGTATACCATCCTATTAGCTGCAAGGAAGTCGTAGACACGATCAAAGAAGAAAATCGAATCTACTTCAAGACCGAACAGGAAGCCCAAGACAAAGGATATAAACGCAGCAAAGTTAAAGGATGTTGGGAGTAATAAGGTTTCTTCACACAAGGGATGAACAGGGGAAGTCTCAATCAGATTGGATGGTGTCTTTCCAATCATAAATGCGACAAGAGAACCGCTCACTTGTCGCATCTAAGATCGCACCATCCCTTTTATCATTCCATTAATCATCACTTTGTGATGCGAAGAACATAAAGAGAAAACGCAACAATTCCATGATGGCATATATTGTAGAAGCGACATAGGTTAAAGCGGCTGCATTCAGAACTTTGCTCACTCCTCGTTCTTCATCGCTTCGAATGTATTGATCCCTTAATAAGATTTGTTTAGCCCGACTGCTCGCATTAAACTCTACAGGAAGCGTGACTACTTGAAACAACACCGAAAGGCTGAAAAAGAGAATCCCCACAGCAAATAACCCCAACATCTGTAATAGAATTCCACCGATCAGTAAGAAAGGCGCTATTCCCGACGTGAAGTTAACGATTGGAAACAAACGATGGCGAAGAACCAACATTCCATAAGCTTCTTGATGTTGCAACGCATGACCACATTCATGAGCAGCAACAGAGACAGCAGCGATTGACGGATGATAATAGACACTTTCAGATAAGCGTACCTTCCTCGCTATAGGATCATAATGATCTGTTAATTTTCCCGGAACCATTTCCACAGCTACATGGTGTAGACCATGGCTATCTAAAATCTCACGAGCCACTTGTGCACCTGTTTTCCCCGTATGCACCATTCTTTTTGACCATTTATTAAAATTTCCTTTGACTAAAAATTGTGCCCAGATTGTAAGACCAAATGCGAGGATTGACAAGATGAGCAATAACATATACATCTCTTGAATCCCTCCACAAGTAAAATTCACTTTTTTTCTACTAAAACAACATTATATAGGATCTCATCCTAAAAGTTTAGGTAAATTTCGGAAATATAATCATTTGTTCATGAATTATTCGCAGCAGATGGCAATATATGTATAAAATTGCTATGCGTGGATAATTGATAAAAAACGACCTTACAACGGAGCAAGGTCGTTGATGTATGGGTACCAGTACATTTCATACTTTTTCTTAACGGCAACAAAATACGCACCAATACCACTATAACAGCAAAAGTTTTGAATCACGCTATCAATGATC
>JANWJM010000036.1 GCA_025449475.1 Thermoactinomycetaceae bacterium | reverse complement strand
TCAATTTCTACAAATATCAATTTCTATAAACTTTTAGCTTCTTAATTTATTTTTTCCTTCCTCTATCTCTCTGTCCTAATCTCTGTGTTCTCTGTGCTCTCTGTGGTAAAAATAATTAATGTACCCCCTTTCTTTGTGCCTTTGTGTCTTCTGTCCCTCTCTGTGTTAAAAAAATATTATTGAGACCGCAAACTAAAATTCTTCATGCGTTTACTCTGATACGGCCAAATTGCTCTCTCTCATTGATTTATTCTCCTCTCTCTTATACAATCGGCTCCTTTCAATATGAAGGCAGTTGATGAACATTCCCATCCCTACTGGTACGTTTGACATTCTTCCCGAAGATCCAAAGGAGCTCTGGCGATGTGCGCACCTCTGGGCTTATTTGGAACAAGTGGTGCGAAAGCATGCCCGTAGTTATGGCTTTGACGAAATTTGCACGCCGCTTTTTGAGCGTACAGAACTTTTTCAAAGAAGTGTAGGGGAAGGCACTGACATAGTTTCGAAGGAGATGTATACGTTTGAAGATAAAGGCGGAAGATCCTTGTCACTGCGTCCTGAGGGCACAGCGTCCGTCATTCGTGCCTTTGTAGAAAAGAAATTACATACGCTTTCATCCATCCAGCGTTTTTTTTATGTGGGCCCAATGTTTCGCTATGAAAGGCCTCAGTCAGGCAGATTTCGCCAGCACAATCAGTTTGGCGTGGAAGTCATTGGCTCTAGCTTGCCTGAGCTGGATGCTGAACTCATTGAGATGTGCTACTCTTTGTATCAGAGGCTTGGCCTGCAAAATCTTACTGTGTATGTGAATTCTCTTGGCGAAAAAGACACGCGTCTCAAATTCCGCGAATCCCTCAAAGAGTACCTAAGACCCCACTTAGCGAGTCTTTCCCCCGAAAGCCAAGCGCGTTTTGAGCAGAATCCTTTACGAATTTTTGACTCAAAAGATGAGCGTGACCGAGAAATTGTGAAAAAGGCGCCCACTATTTTAGAACATTTGTCACAAGAAGCGAGCGAGCATTTTGCAGCTGTTTGCAGAGTGTTAGATCATCTAAAAATTCCCTACCAAGTTAACTCAAACCTTGTCCGCGGCCTTGACTACTACACTAAGACAGTATTTGAAATTACAGCAGGAGAGCTTGGCGCACAAAATACAATAGGTGCCGGTGGCCGCTATGATGGCTTGATCAAAGAGTTAGGCGGCCCAGATTTACCATCGATTGGGTTTGCAACTGGCTTAGAGCGCATCATTCAAACGTGTCTTCGACAAGAAGCCCCGGTTCCTTCTCGAAAGCGTCCAGATGTGTATGTCATTCCTTTGGGGCAAGAAGCTCTGTTTACCTGTTTCACGTTAGTGAAAGAACTCAGGAAAAGGGGCATTGTGTGCTTGCAAGATATGAGTGGCAAAAAGTTGAAAGCCGCCATGGCGTGCGCAAATGATATGAAAGCTGAATTTACAATTGTCTTGGGAGAAAGAGAAATTCAAGAGGGGATCTGTGAGCTGAAAGAGATGGATAGTGGCATTACTACAAAAATTTCTCTAGTTGAGGTTCCTCTTTTTTTCGAAACAAGATATAAACGATACACTGATTAAATCGTGAGAGTTATGGTTACTTTTCGACGTACACATACTTGTGGTGAGATGCGCGAAAAACATGCTGGCCATGAGGTAGTGCTCTGTGGCTGGGTGCATCGCTTGCGCAATTTGGGCGGCCTTATCTTTATTGATCTTCGAGATCGTTTTGGTATTACACAAATTATTCTCGATCCCAAAAAAACACCTGCTGCGTATGCTATAGGCGAAAATCTTGGTTTAGAATATGTGATTGCCGTAAAAGGAAAAGCGAGCATTAGACAGGATCCCAACCCAAATATGCCAACAGGGCAAATAGAGATATTCGCCGATGAGATTTTCCTCCTTTCAGAAGCAGAAGCTCTGCCATTTCAAATTTCTGATACTCGAGCCGAGGCCAATGAAGAAATAAGGCTTGAGTACCGCTATCTAGATATGCGCCGTGGTCCCATTTTAAGTAACCTTATCCTGCGCCATAAAGTCATGATGGCTGCCCGAAAATTCATGGATAGCGAAGGCTTTATAGAAGTTTCGACGCCAATGTTAGGAAAGTCAACGCCGGAAGGCGCTCGCGACTATCTTGTTCCTTCTCGTATCTATCCCGGAACATTTTATGCTCTTCCTCAGTCGCCGCAAATGTTTAAGCAGATTTTGATGATTGGTGGCTTAGATCGTTATTTTCAAATTGCTACCTGCTTTCGTGACGAAGATTTGCGTCATGATAGACAGCCTGAATTCTCCCAAATTGACATCGAGATGAGTTTTGCGACGCAAGAGGAGCTCTTTCCTATTATAGAAAGGCTTATGCAAGCGATATTTCAGGATGCAAAAGGTGTTCAGATAAAAACTCCATTTCGCCGTATGACTTATGCTGAATGCATGGAAAAATATGGCTGTGATAAGCCCGATCTTCGTTTTGGCATGCCATTAAAACGCTTAGATGATCTCGCACAAAAATCTACTTTTACAGTTTTCCATGATGTGCTTAAGGGTGGAGGCACTGTCAAGGGCCTCACTGTCAAGGGCGGAGCTGATATTTCAAGAAAAGAGATGAGTGAACTTGAAGCGTTTGTACAATCACTTGGTGCAAAAGGGCTAGCTTGGCTAAAACTGCAAGAGGCAGGCTTTACTTCTAGTATTGCAAAATTTTTGCCGGATAGTCTCCAAAAAGAGTGGGTGCAGCGTTTGGAGATGGAAATGCAAGATGCGGCTTTTGTAGTTGCAGGACCTACAAAGAAAGTAAACCAGGTGCTTGATCATTTAAGAAGACACCTTGCAAAAAAGCGCGCGCTTATTCCAAAAGAGTCGTATGAGTTTCTTTGGGTGACCGATTTTCCTCTTTTTACATTTAATGAAGAAGAAAATCGCATGGAAAGCGAGCATCATCCGTTTACTTCCCCAAACCTTGAGGATTTACACCTCATCGAAGAAAACCCATTGAAAATGCGCTCCTCAAGTTATGATTTAGTATTAAATGGCTATGAGATAGCCTCAGGCTCACAACGTATTCATGATGGAAAACTTCAAGAGGCGATTTTTGCAAGACTTGGACTTTCGCAAGAAGAGCGAAAAGCAAAGTTTGGCTTTTTCATTGATGCCTTGAAATATGGTACGCCCCCACATATTGGTGTAGCGCTTGGATTAGATCGAATGATTATGATTTTTGCAAATACTGATAGCATTCGTGACGTTGTTGCGTTTCCGAAGACACATAAGGCTCAAGACCTCATGACAAAAGCTCCCTCACAAGTCAATGAGGTGCAGCTTAAAGAGTTAAAACTTTCTATAAAGTAAAGGAGAATCCTAATGATGAAAATGAACGTGAATGTGAAGTTATGGACACTTGTATTGCCCTGTGTGTTCGTGCTTACTGCACCCGGATTTGCTGAAGAAAAAAATGCAAATCCTACTCAAACACAAACTGATGAGACAAAAAAGCAGGAAAAAAAAGCCCCTACAAAAGAAGAGCTTTTTTCTGCTCAAAACATTTCAAAGCTTTCTGAAACCTATGGTCATTTGATTCAAAAAGGGCTTGATAATCCAGTATTGAAGCTTGATTTTGATGCGGTGATTAAGGGAATGCAAGATGGGAAAGCAGGAAAGCCTGCCCCTATGAGCGAACAAGAGTACGAAGAGTCAATTAATCAGCTTCAAGAATTTGCTTATCAAGATCTTGCAAGCCGAAACCTTCAAGAAGCAGATAAGTTCCTCAAAGACAACGCGAAGAAAGATGGAGTTAAAGAAATTGAGCCAGGCAAGCTTCAGTACCTTGTCTTGAAACAAGGAAATGGCGAGGTTGTGACTGAAGAAATGCGTCCTATGATCAAGTATAGCGGCCAGTACCTTGATGGTACAGTATTTGGCTCATCTGATGCAGGAAGTGGGCCAATTGCGATTTCTTTGAAGCAGACTATTCCTGGCTTCCGCAAAGGGGTTCTCGGGATGAAAGTAGGTGAGAAAAGACGTATTTTCATACACCCAGAGCTTGGCTATGGTACATCGGGTCAACTTCTTCCAAATGCTCTTTTAATTTTTGAGATTGAAGTTACAGACGTAAAGCCCGAACCAAAAGAGACCTCAAAAGAGGGAGACGCGGGTGTTGATGGAATGCAGCAGCTTGCTGCAGAAAACCTTTTCCCAGATGAGCTTGATGAGCGAGATGATTTTGACGACGACGATGATGAAGATGGTCAAGATGAGGCAGATGAAGACGAAGATGATGATGACGATGATGACATTGCAGAAGGAGATTTTAATCCCCAGGTCACAAGAGATGCCATCGAATCGAAAGAACCCGAGCAAAATGATTTGAGACAACAAAAAGGAAATGCGCAAAGCGAACAAATGCGCATGGAAAGAGCAAAAGAAAGAGCTCGTCTTCAAAATGAAAGAGAAGCAAAGCTCAAGCAGCAGCAACAAGAGGCGCAGAAAAAGCAACAAGCGCAGCCTCAAGCGGCAGCAAAAGGAGCGCAAGAAAAGGATCAGAAAGTAGCGCAGACGAAAAGTGCAAGTGGACAAGAGAAAGCTGCGCAAGACAAATCACAAGTCAAACCTCAAGCAAATACTGCTCAGGAAAAGGCTGATCCAAACAGCAAGGCGGCCGCTAACACAAGCAACAAGTCTCAGCAAAGCGCAAGCACTGCTCAGGCAAAAGTTGCCAACACGAAGAAGTAATTTTCTTACCGGACTTGAGCCCACATTCTGCATGATTATTGCGTGAATGTGGGCTTTTTCTTTTATTCCCACTTCATGATAACTCTTAACATTAGAGAGGGCACACAATTTGAGTCGCTCTAACGAGCTCTGGTGTGTTTTTTTACTCTGACCCACCGTTCCCATTCGGTCACGGTGGGCTTTAGACAGTCGCCCTAAAGGGCTTAGAAAATTAGCTTAAAGCGTATGGGCTTGGGCACGTAAATAATCTAGAGAAGTATAAAAATGATGAATTACATCACCTGAAGGACAATTTTCTTTAGTGTCTCATGATCTTTGAGACCGACGATGCGATTTACTTCTTTGCCTTTTTTAAAGAGGATCATGGTGGGGACAGAAGTAATCTGAAAGGTCGTTGTTGTTTTTGGAGACTGGTCAACATCGATCTGAGCAAACGTCATTTTATCGCTAAGCTCTTCGGCTAATGCATCGAGAATTGGCCCTAGCATGCGGCATGGACCACACCATTCGGCAAAAAAATCGACGAGTACGACACCGTCAGCAATCGTTTGTGAAAAGTTTTCATCATCGACTTTCTTCATATGCTCTTTTGTCATTTCTTAAGTTCCTTCAAAATGTTTTAGTGGTAGGTTTAAGAATGTCAAAGAACACCTTTTTTGGCTATCGAAAATCTAGGGTACTTAAGCCACTAGCGCAGGCAGTGTGACCACCATAGAATATTGGGCGCCTTCTAGGTCGCGATCGGAATCTAATTCCTGAATTAAGCGGGTAAAAAAGAGATCAACATCTGTGAATGTGAGAGGAAGAGTTGAGCTTCCCTGATAAGGGTATGAGCTATCAGAGACGTATTCAATTTTGTACGTTATGGGTTCTGCTTCGAAGGACGCCCTTTGAAGTGTGAGAGTCTCTTGCTGGACTGTAAGCTGTTCAAGATTTGTAAAGGCTTTGAAAAGTGCTCGCGCGGTCTCTTTATTCAATTTCACAGAGGGCAGACGAAGCTCGGTGATGGATGCGCCTTCCTGTTCGACTAGCTCTTGCATAGCAAAAGAGAGAAGAGTGGTATCGCCGTTTACTCGAGCGAGGGCGTCATCTACATTGCTCAGTTTTATTATGTCTATTAGCTCAGGAGGGAGTGCTGTGCAGCACTGACTTAAAATTTGTGATAAAGTTTCACCCATGATAGTATCCTGTTATAGTTTTTAAATTAAACTATATATCATGAATGGATTTTATGTAATAAAAAAACAAACCCTCTTAGCAATAAGAGGGTTTGTTAAAGGTTTTGTTATCTCACTTCTAGAACTGGGCGCCTTTCTTCGATAATGACTTCATCATGATGATGGTGATGATAGGGCTCTTCTTTCACAACACAGCCGGAAAAACCTGCAAGGAGTGTCCAGACGCTCATAAATAGAAACATATTTTTCATAGGATTTTCCTTTTGTAAAGGGGTTATTTAAACTCTACTTTTTCTTCCACAACCGGGTGATGCTCTTCGATAATGACTCTATCGTGGTGGTGGTGATAGGGGTGTATAACTTCTACTTTCTCTTCCACAACAGGAGCTGGCTCCACATACACCTCTTTTTCTACAACATAGCTTGAGAGGCATGCTAAAAGACACGCAGTTCCTAAGAATGCAAATAATTTTTTCATAGAGGTCTCATATTTTGGGGGTTTCTACTGCTGAATACAGTAAAAAATTTTTTTTATCAATTATTTTTTATGTTTTACTTGTGGTTGATGCTGATGACATCAAATGGTTCAAAGAGATCGTCTTCATCTTCTGGATAGATGCGCTCTACCTGAAGAACAAGATGCACCTTGTTTCGAGCGTCAACAGGTAAAGAGCTTTCCTGCTCGTTTATTCCTGCATCTGATTCATCATCTGTCACTATGTCATTAATCTCAGTCCAGTAGGCTATCGCTCGTACGCTATCTTCCTGTAGAGAGATGGGCTTTTGGAGCAAAATGGTGTAATTGATCGATTCCCCAGCCTGTACAAACAAATGATTATGGAATCCATTTTGTTCATTTCGCTTTGCATCTTCATCACCTAACCAAAGCTCGACATCGTAAGTGGTCGGATTATCAATCAAAACGGGAATTTCAGTGATAGGCTGGGCTGCAAAAAGAGAAAAAGAAAACGAGAAAAATAAGACAAACAATGCAGGAGAGCTGTTTTTTAAAATATTCATAGACTAATGCCTTCTGTTGTAAATATCACCTTAAAAATAGTGATGGAAAATTGTCTAGTTTTATTTAAAGCAATACTTTGGTACCTATAAGAAGAGTCGCTAACTTCATGAGGTGATTATGAAATCAAAAGGTTTTGTTTTTTCTGTTGTTCTGTGCACCCTATGTCTTTTGTCGTGCGCATCTATTTGGGCCCATCCAGGGGCATGCCCTATAAATAGGTATAAAATTTACATTAGTCGCGATGTGATTACGCTTGGTGATGATGTTATTCTTGTGCAAGTGTCACAGGGTACGTTCGGATCGAATGCTATCTTTAAAGACAAGCAAGGATACTACGTGTTTCAATCTGATCTATTCCAAATTAGCAAGTAAGACGTGAAAAGAAACCCGAAAACCCCTCAAAGGAGGCGCAAGCTTCCAAAAGCTCAACTTCCTCCAACAATCTGTCTGAACATGATCGTAAAAAATGAAAGGCATGTTATTTGCCGCTGCCTTTCCTCAATACTCCCACTCATTTCATACTGGGTGATTGTTGATACAGGCTCGAGCGATGGCACTCAAGGCATTATTCAAGATTTTATGAAGGAAAAGGGTGTTCCAGGTGAGATCCACGAGCGAAAATGGGTAGACTTTGCACATAATCGCAATGAAGCTTTGCGTCTTGCAAAAGGAAAAGCTGACTATGTCCTTTTTATGGATGCAGACCAAGTGTTAGAATTTGATCCCAATTTTACACTCCCAAGCCTTGATAAAGACTACTACTCCTTTAAAGAAGAAAGTGTTGATATATCGTACAAAGCAGGACTTGTAAATAATCACCTCAAGTGGAAGTGGCAATGGGTGATTCATGAAGCACTAAAGGTTCCAAAGAATAGAACACGTGCCATCCTCAAAGGTGTTGTCATCAAGTCGCCCCATGATGGCTTCCGCTCTTTTGATCCCCAAAGACTACAAAAGGATGCCCAGACGCTAGAAAACACCTTGAGACAAGATCCAAAAAACACACGTTATCAATTTTATCTTGCACGCACCTATTTTGAAGATAAGAAGTATGAGCTTGCTTTGATGCATTTTGAAAAAAGAATCGAAATGGGCGGCTTTGAAGAGGAAGTGTATTGGTCCATGGTATACAGTGGCATCATTCTAGAAAAAATGCAATCTCCCCGAGAGATTGTGATTCAGAGTTATTTTAGAGCCTACAAAGAGGATCCCTCTCGTGCCGAGGCCCTTTATTATATAGCTTTGTATTTTGAACGGGCGAAAGACTATGAAGGGGGATACCTATTTTCAAGTGAGGCCCTTAAGCTTTCAGTGCCTGAAAATTCAATCTTTGTGAAGCAGTGGATTTATGACTATGGTTTGAGGCTTGTGCTTTTAAGTTGTGCCTATAAAATGGGGAAGTACGAAGAGGCTGAGAAAGTGTGCCGAGAGCTAATTGCAAGTCCAGAACTTCCACAAGATAAGCGCGAGATGCTTTTGCAGAATCAAGCCTTAATTTAGTTAATTTTAACAAGCTCTATAAGCTTGAAGAATTCTTGAAAAATTCTGTTTTTTGAATTCGATAGAGAACATGCCTTCTTAAAGGATGGCCTTCGGCAATTTTGGGATGATCAAAGTCATCATCCTTTGTGTGGTGCATACCGATTTTTCGCATCACATTTTGAGAGCGCTCGTTTGAGACAGTTGTAAAAGAGACAATTTCATCTAAGTTTAGCCTCTCAAACCCATATTTGAGGCAAGCTTCTGCGCCTTCCGTAGCATATCCTCGCCCCCAAAATTCATGCGCTAGCCTCCAGCCTATTTCTACAGCAGGAGTAAAATGCGCTGTGAAGGGGACGTGAGTGAGTCCAATAAACCCAATAAAGTCGGAAACTCCCGGGCAAGAGACTGCCCAGAGCCCAAAGCCTTTTTTCTCGATCTCAGATGAGATTACTCTTGCACTTTCATCACTTTCTTTGCGGCTTGAAATAGATGGGAAGTATTCCCGTACGCGTGGATCTGCATTCAGCTTTGCAAAAGGTACAAAGTCTTCTTCTTTCCAAGGGCGCAGGATTAAGCGATTTGTCTTAATTATCATAACGTGTAAATCATTCATGCCTTTCTATTCGAGCATCTCTTCCGGCTTGTCGGGCAAGCGCCGCGGTTGCGTCATTTTCTTGCTTTTCTTGAATGGCCTCATCAATAAGCGTGGAGTCGATAACTGTTTTGACTTGAATCGCTGCAGCTTGTTTGCAAACGTACTCTTCCATCTGCGGAGTTAAAAAATAGCGTAAAAGCATGAAAACATTCAAGTCGTGCTTATCTTTTCGTGTCAAAGCTCCAGGTTGTAGAGAGGACACTTTTAAGCAAGTGCGAAACATTTCTGTTTTTAGGTGAGTTAATGTATCCCTTGTATTAAAAAGTGCAAGTTTGTCTTGATTTTCGCGCTCAAGCTTTTTCTCAAGTTCTTTCAGCTCACCTTTCAATTTTTCCATTTTTGTGAGTCGTTTTTTATCTACTTTTACTGAACGCCCTTTCATGCGCGTAGTAGCACCTTTAGAGCGAAGAGCATCGACTTCGCTGCGTTTCTTTTCGACTTTTTCTTCGAGCGGAGATTTTTGTAATTTAGATGTTCTTCGGATACATTTGGACAAGATATCAAGCGAGGTTGCAGGCTGCGTTATTTTCTCTAGTAAGTGAGTTTCTGTTTGTTGAATTATATATTCAACAGCACCATCATCGACAACCACTCCTGGAGCTTGACTTAATAAAGTGTTGTTAAGAATTTTCAGGGTTTCATCAGTGTCTGTACTCGTTACAACGATTTTCTCAAAACGATTCGCAAAAGCGTAATTGTTTTTATAGATGTGTTCATTGTACTCATCTTCAGTAGTAATCCCAATAAAATTGGGAAAGGCGCCAGAATCAAGTTCTGTTTTCAGCTGTTCGCCGATGGCTGAGTACTGATTTTCTTTACAAGCTGCATGAATTTCATCGAAAACTAAAATCACGTTATCTTTATGGATTCCAACCATCTCTTTGATTTTTGTGAGAACTTTATTAGATCCCTCGTACAGCCCATAGGTATGCACGAGCTGCGATGTATTGAAATAAAAGACCTCTTTGCCTTTCAAGTCAGGGTAGTCTCCGCGCTCGATGGCTCTCACAAATGCACGTACAGCCTGTGTCTTTCCCATGCCTGATGGGCCAAGAAGGAGTGGAAAGTGTCTTCGATCTGTATTGTTAGTGAGTGCGTTATGCATTGCATTTAAAATGCTCTTGCGGCCTTCGTGCGCTTCT
>JANWJM010000035.1 GCA_025449475.1 Thermoactinomycetaceae bacterium | reverse complement strand
CGTCCAACACCCATCACATTCGCCAAACGGCTAACGGAGAAATGTGGAGGAGCCAAAATCTATTTGAAGCGCGAAGATTTAAACCATACAGGTGCTCATAAGATTAATAATACGATTGGGCAAGCATTATTGGCGAAACGTCTCGGCAAGAAAAAATTGATTGCCGAGACCGGAGCCGGTCAACATGGAGTCGCGACGGCAACGGTGGCAGCACTCCTCGATTTGGAATGTGAAGTCTATATGGGGGAAGAGGATGTAAAAAGACAACAATTAAATGTTTTTCGCATGGAACTTCTTGGTGCGCGAGTGATCCCAGTTACGTCAGGGAGTCGCACGTTGAAAGATGCGACCAATGAGGCGTTGCGTCAATGGGTTGCAAAGGTCCGTGAGTCGTTCTACTGCATTGGTTCTGTGGTTGGACCCCATCCTTATCCCCAGATGGTGAAATATTTTCAACGCGTGATTGGAGATGAAGCGCGAGAGCAGATTCTTCAAAAAGAAGGTCGTTTGCCTGATGCAGTGGTAGCATGTGTGGGGGGTGGAAGTAATGCGATTGGTATGTTTACGGCCTTTATCGGTGATGCAGATGTTGAATTATTTGGTGTTGAAGCCGGAGGAAGAGGGCTAGAGACAAAAGAACATGGCGCTTCGCTTTCAAAGGGTCGTCCAGGTGTACTGCATGGAACTTATACCTATCTGTTGCAAGATGAACATGGACAAGTCCAAGAAGCACATTCGATTTCGGCAGGACTGGATTATCCGGGTGTAGGTCCGGAGCATTCCCATCTCAAGGAGAGTGGGCGCGTGGATTATACAGCTGTCACCGATGAAGAAGCACTGCAAGCAGTGAGCGACTTATGCAAATATGAAGGGATCTTACCGGCGCTTGAGTCATCGCATGCCATTGCCAAAGCGATGCAATTGGCAGCGCAGCGCCCCAAAGAGGATCTTATTTTCGTTTGTCTTTCGGGACGTGGCGATAAAGATGTGGAGACTATCCGTCAGAAAAAGGAGGAAAATGACCGTTGACTGCTCAATCTTTCTTTGCTAATTCTGACTCCGTTCGTTTGATTCCTTTTATTGTGACCGGGGATCCAAGTATTTCTGCAACCATTGATCTCATTGAGTTATTAGAAGAGGAAGGGGTTGCAGCCATTGAATTAGGCGTTCCTTTTTCTGATCCCATTGCAGATGGACCCGTGATTCAGAGTGCGAGTGAGCGAGCGTTGCAAAATCATGTTCAGTTGTCCGATGTTTTTTCAGTTGCCAAGTCGGCGAGGGATCGAGGTTGTTCAGTTCCACTGATTCTGTTTTCTTACTATAATCCTCTTTTGCAATATGGACTGAAGTCGCTCGTTCATGATGCCAAACAAGCCGGTTTTTCAGGAATGATTGTGCCTGATTTGCCGCTGGAAGAGAGCGGTGAACTTCGGCAGATTGCGAAAGAGGCAGGAATTGCTTTGATTCCCTTGGTGGCTCCCACATCGGAACAACGGATTTCCTCCATTGTAGAGGATGCGGATGGATTTGTTTATTGTGTCTCCTCCCTCGGCACGACGGGGATTCGTCGCCATTTTTCGGATGAGGTACTCACATTTCTAAGGAAAGTGAAGGCGTTGAGCCCAGTACCGACGGCTGTTGGTTTTGGGATTTCAACAGCTGAGCATGTGCAAACATATCGCCAATATGCCGATGCTGTGATTGTCGGGAGTGCATTGGTGAAATTGATTGGAGAACAAGGGGAAAAATTAAGCAATGAGGAGACCAAAGAAGAGGGATTACATAAGATTAGGGAATTTGTCAGGGAGTTAAAAAGCAAGTAAAATGTTAAGTAGTTTTTTTTACTGTTTATGAGATGATTTCTCGTATAGACATAACTTCGATCTATGAAATTGGGGTGGAAATATTGCAACCAAAAGCAACCGTTCAAGGATTACCCATCTACGAACCAGGGAAACCCTTGGAAGAAGTAAAAAGAGAGCTTGGATTAACCGATGTGATTAAGCTCGCATCAAATGAAAATCCGTATGGTTGTTCACAAAAGGTATGGGCTGCAATAGAGGAGGAGAAGGAGAATCTTTTTCTCTATCCAGAAGGACATCCGAGCTTACTCGCTGAACGCCTCGCAGATCATCTCGGTATCGATTCTTCTCGGCTAATCTTTGGGAACGGATCTGACGAGATTGTACAAATGATCTGTCGAGCTTATTTATCGGCGGGTGATGAGTCGGTTCTTGCAGATCCCACCTTTTCTCGATATGAAACAGGAATCCGGGTTGAAGGTGCAAAACCGATCAAGGTGCCACTTCGCGATGGTGTCCATGATCTCGATCAAATGTTAGCGGCGCTGACGGATCAAACGCGTGTCGTGTGGATCTGTAATCCCAATAATCCTTCTGGTACGATTGTTCATCATCACGAGTTGAAAGCATTTTTAGAAAAGATTCCCGACCATGTTTTGGTCGTTGTTGATGAGGCTTATGCAGAGTATGTCGTTGATTCGAACTATCCCGATTCGCTTTCGCTTTTGGATGCTCATCCCCAAATGATCATTTTGCGGACTTTTTCTAAAATCTATGGATTGGCTGCGTTCCGCATTGGATATGGCATTATGCATCCTGATATTGTCCAAGAGTTCCATCGGGTTCGTGAACCTTTTAATACCAACCGCTTGGCTCAACATGCGGCGTTGGCTGCTTTGGAAGATCAAGCGTTTGTAGAACGTTGTCGTACCAAAAATTATCAAGCGATTCAGCATGTATCAAGTGTATTCGATGAATGGGGAATTGCGTATTATCCACCTCATGGCAATTTTATTCTCTTAGACACAGGACATCCGGCTGATGATGCTTTTAAGTTCCTTTTAAAACGGGGCGTCATTGTTCGTTCAGGGCAAGCTTTAGGATTTCCGACGCATCTTCGTGTGACTTTGGGGACGAGCAAGCAAAATGAACGATTTTTAGAAGTCTATTCAGAATATCTAAAAAGCAAACGGAGTATTCGATCAAATGCTTAATAGGGTAGCGATTCTTGGCGTTGGATTGATTGGAGGATCCATTGCACTCGGACTCAAAGAACGAACAGATGCAGAAGTCGTTGGATTTGATCAATCTGTGGAGAGTTTACATTTTGCGTTGAAGACAGGGATGATTGATGAGGGATCGACTGTTCTGGAAGAAGTGTGTAAGGAAGCAGATGTGATCATTATTGCTCTACCTGTTGGAGCGATCAAAGCGATCATTCATCGGCTCTGTGAGATTGAGCTAAATCCTGCCTGTATTGTCACTGATGTAGGCAGTACGAAATCTGAGATTGTTGAAATCGGCAGAAAACTGAACAAACGGGGAATTACGTTTATTGGTGGCCATCCCATGGCGGGATCTCACCGTTCGGGAACCCAAGCCGCTGACTCGTTTCTTTTTGAAAATGCCTACTATATATTGACACCTTTGCCGGAGACGCTGCCAGATGATGTACAACGATTGAGTGATTTGCTTGCAAAAGCGACCAAGGCACAAATGCTGACAATGGATGCAGCGGAACACGATCAGATTGTAGGTGCGATCAGCCATCTGCCTCATATTATTGCGGCGGGTCTTGTGGTGCAGATCGGTCATTATAATCAATCCAATCAATGGTTTCATCGACTGGCTGCTGGGGGATTTCGGGATTTGACACGGATTGCATCCAGCCATCCGGTAATGTGGAGAGATGTTTTACTCAGTAATCGCGAAGAAGTGATCAAGTTGTTGGATGATTGGATTGAGCAGATGATGAGTGTGAGAGAATCGGTACAAAGAAAAGATGCTGATCAGTTGGAAGAGTTGTTTGTTCAGGCGAAGCGGTTGCGAAGTCAAATTGATGAACAATCCAAAGGGATTTTAACACAGATTTACGAGTGTTATGTGAGTGTTCATGATCATCCGGGAGTGATTGGGAAGATTGCTACCATATTAGGTGATCACGGGATTAACTTAAGCAATATTGGGATTATGGAGAATCGTGAAGAGTTTCCAGGTGTGTTGCGCCTTTCGTTTAAAGAACAATTTGATTATGAACAAGCGATTCACATCTTGAGTCAAATTGGTTTTGAAGTGTTTACGGGGAATGATGAAAAACAAGCTACTTATAAATAATTAAGCTCAATAATCTATTCAAAAAACCCACTCTGTTCATTGAGAACTGGGTGGTTTTTTTGTGTGGAAAAGCATTTCCTTGGGATTCCGTCTATTTTTATTACAAATTGAGCAGAATGGTTACTACTATTCTGTAAGGAGAATGTGTGATGCGAGTTGCAGATTGGTTAACCTATGCTGATGTGGATCAATTAAAAGAGATGAACCGATTTTATGGATTAAGCCCTAATCATCATTCCAAGCATGATATGATCTGTACCTTGCTTGGCCAAATGGGTCGTAAGACAAAGCTTCAGCAGATGATCCATGAACTCTCTTCATCGGAGCATCGTTTTTTGGAGTTGATTTTGTTGGATCATCATGTTGCTTATACGATGGAAGAACTGTTAGGGAGGGGGAGAATGGCGCTGCGTAAGGGAGAAGAAGGGCATCCTCGATCGTTGGTCGTTCGAGCCCTTAAGCGGGGATGGCTATTTCCTGGATTCTCTGCGCAAAATCGTGACTTGTATCATGTACCAACGGATTTGAAAAGAAAGCTCATTGATCTGTTGACTGCACCGTTTTTGAACGATATTCTCCAAGGTCAGCCAGACGGTTATCGCAATGAGATGAATCTGATGTGGAATGATTTGATTCAATTGTTGGGATTTACCCAGCGAGAGATTGTTCGTCTGACACAAGAGGGAGCGATTTATAAACAACAACAGAAGAGGTTGTTTCAGACGTTTTCGGTTGTGACACATCCACTGGATCAACGAGGATCTCGTTTTGGATTTGGTCGTTCCTATCATCTCTATCCGGATCGATTTTCATTGCTGTATGATTTTGCGTATTATCAAGGGTATATTGAAGAAAGCGAGAATGGAATCTTATGTTTAACAAAGAAAGGGCGAGGGAAATGTACTGATACAAGCGAACCACAATCCCAGGAATTGTATCGGTTCTGGATTCGCTTATATCGAAGACCCATTGAAAGTCTTCCGATCATATTGCGCTGGATAGGTTTATTAGCACAACAACGTTGGATTGCGTTGGATGAAGTCTATCGAGCTATTCGATCGTGGATTACTGCTTATTACAATGAGACGGAAGATTCTCTTTTTCAAAAGTTGATTCAAATGCTGTTGCATTTAGGAGTCATTCAACTAGGAGAGAAACATGATAAATATTATATCAATTTAACAGAACATGGTCACAAATGGATGAGTCTAATTTCTGGTTTTGAGGAACGAGCGATTGAAAAGGATTTCTATATATGGTAGGAAAAAATTAGATTTTAGTATAATATTATTTTCAATTATAATTAGATAACAATAGGCTATCTTGAATCCGTTTACATTGCGAAAGGTGAATGATTCGTTTCGTGTTCGGTAAAATCAAGCAGATTGTCCGGTTGTTTTATACTACTTCTGACAAAAGTGGGTTTGCGATTGCGCGAATTTAACCTGTATAGACAACTGCAATGGAGGGGAATCCCATGGAAAAACAAGGTGTACGCGAAAGGCATTTGTTTAGTTTGTTTGCGGAGATGATCCTTGACAAAGCAGTAAAAGAATATGAGAAGAAACGAATATATGAACGAATCAATCATGCGTTAGAAACGAGAGATAAAGAAGCCTTTTTACAACTCAGCGAACATTGGCGGAAGCTACTAGAATAAAGAGGATAGATAGGATATAATGCTCGGCAGAAGCCGAGCTTTTTTATTTTGATGGAAAGTAGGGTGTCCATGCTTTTATCTACCCTCGAATTGAAAGATTGGAAAAAAGTTGCTCCTTATGTTGATACAGTTTGCCTGCCGATTTACTCGATATCGAATGCCAATAAACAGTTGAATCTGCAAAGCGCGCAAGCCATTGAGCAAATTGCAACTTTATTGGAGAAAAAAATTTCGGGGAGATTGTTGTTATTGCCGGCTATTTGCTATGCGGAAGGAGAACCGTCTATTTTTCAACAATACCTCATACATCTCATGCGCGAATTTCTTCGGATCGGTTTTCATTATGTGGTTACGATTTCCGATCATCCGATTCCGACGATGGATCCGAAGGAGATCGAACAGATACATTGTTGCATGGATTTAGATCGGTTCACAGAAGAGGAGATCGTGAGGTTCGCTGAAAGGTGTTTTCAGCAAACTCTTGATTTATGGGTAAAAAACATATAAATGGAAAAAACTAAGAAGAAAATGTCGGGTTATAGTCACAGGTTGTTTTCTTGACTTTTATAATTTGATTTGGCTATGATGGATTATGTCATGTCCTAGTAAAAGTGTTCTATTGTCCTAGTTGAAAAGGTGTTGATCCGAAAGGACAGTTAATCCATACAGAGGAGGTTGGGCGAATCGTGGGCAAGAAAGTATCCCGTCGAAAATTTCTAACGTATACTTTAGGCGGTACAGCTGGCTTCCTTGCATCTGGAGTCCTTTTTCCCATGGTGCGTTTTGCAGTCGACCCTGTTTTAAAACGAGGCGCGGGAGAACAATATGTAGATGTGAATTTAACGATTGATCAAATTACAGAAACCCCTCGTTCCGTTGAATTTACGGTCCACCGGGAAGATGGATGGTATGTTCCAGAGGGAGGAGAAAAGTTAACAGCTTGGGTCATGAAAGATGATAATGGCGATGTGGTAGCTTTTTCGCCAATTTGTAAACATCTGGGTTGTACCGTAAACTGGGATAGCAATCCACAATTTAAAAATGAGTTTTTCTGCCCGTGTCATTTTGGCCGTTATTACAAAGACGGTACAAATGTTCCAGGTACACCGCCAACGAGTCCATTGGATAGGTACAAAACAAAAGTTGAAAATGGGAAGTTGCTAATCGGACCCGTAGAAAAAGCTTAATTCGATATGATTGGAGGTGTAGGAGATGTTAAAAGCCATTTATGATTGGGTGGATGAACGATTAGATATTACTCCAATTTGGCGGGATGTAGCGGATCACGAGGTGCCTGAACATGTGAATCCAGCCCACCATTTTTCAGCATTTATCTATTGTTTTGGAGGTCTAACCTTTTTTGTAGTGGTGATTCAGATCCTATCAGGGATGTTTTTAGCCATGTACTATGTTCCTGATATTGTTAATGCTCATGCCAGTGTCAATTACTTACAGAACAAATTGGCAATGGGAGCAATTGTTAGAGGAATGCATCACTGGGGAGCAAGTGTTTCAATTGTGATGTTGTTCTTACATACATTACGTGTTTTTTTCACAGGATCGTACAAACATCCTCGTGAATTTAACTGGGTAATTGGTATGTTAATCTTCTTTGTTATGCTAGGGCTAGGTTTTACCGGCTATTTGCTACCATGGGACAACAAAGCATATTTTGCAACCAAAGTTGGGGTTGAAATTGCCGCAACAGTTCCTTTCCTCGGTCCCTATATTGCATCCTTTTTGCAAGGGGGAGATATTGTAGGTGCCCAAACGCTGGCTCGGTTCTTTGCTTTACATGTCTTTTTCTTACCAGCCGCTTTATTAGGTCTCTTGGGTGCTCACTTTATATTAATTCGGCGTCAAGGTATATCTGGCCCGCTATAAGGTACACGTGAGAGGTGATCCACTTGGAAAAAAAGCATGAACAAGTCCATTATGTGGGAGACTCACGTGTCCGTGTGAATCGTGAGAAGATGTATCCCAAGGACTATTCGGAGTTTCCCGGAAAAACAGAGGCATTTTTGCCTGATTTTCTATTAAAAGAATGGATGGTAGCGGTTGTATTTCTAGTCGCGTTTATGACTTTAGTGATGACAGAAAAGCCGCCATTGGGTGAGATTGCAGATCCAACCAACACGAGTTTTCTTCCCGTCCCTGATTGGTATTTCTTGTTTATCTATGAATTGTTAAAGTTCAACTGGGCTGCAGGGAAGTTTATTGTAATTGGAACCCTTGGGCTTCCTGGTATCGCTTTCACAGCGTTGTTGCTTGTACCATGGTTGGATCGTAGTCCGGAGCGTCGTCCATTCAAACGACCAATTGCAACAGGAATTATGCTCCTCGTTTTGGTTTCGATTGTGGTATTAACCTGGTCAGCGGAAACCGAACATAAGGAGCAACTTGAATCGGCGCCTGGCCCTACACCCGAAAATACGAAGGTAATTGGGCAAAATGAACAAGGTCACAAGTTATATCAACAGAATGCTTGTGTAAAATGTCATGGCGAACAACTCGAAGGAAGCAATGGTCCCAGTTTGCTCGGGATTGGAAATCGTAGATCGGCGGACTACATCATCAAGGTGATCGATGAAGGAAAAGGAACCATGCCGGCTGGTATGTTCCAAGGTTCGCCACAAGAGAAAAAAATCCTAGCAGATTGGCTCGTGAAACAGAAACAAAAATAAAGAAGAAAACCTGGTACGCGTGTCGTCCAGGTTTTCTTTCTTCAAGAGAGGAATGGATATGGTTGTTCAGCTAAAAAAGATTCTTCGAGCTGATTGGTTTTGTTGGGGACTGTTTGTGATCAATTTGCTTGGGTCCATTTATGGATTCTATTGGTATAAGAATCAGTTGATCGCAACAGAATGGTATTGGTTAATCTTTGTTCCCGATAGTCCAACAGCAAGTACCTTTTTCACCCTTGTATTAGGGCTATATCTGATTCGAAAGCGTTCTCCTTTGTTGGAAGCTTTTGCAGCGATTACGTTGGTGAAATATGGAACATGGGCGGTAGTAATGATTCTCTGGGGAGGATTGGTAGACACAAGACCGTTTCTCGAAGCATTAAACTGGCAACATTGGATGTTGATTGGCTCGCATTTAGGGATGGCGCTGCAAGCCATTCTCTATGCACCGTTTTATACATTTAAATGGAGAGAGATTGCAGGTGTTGCTGCTTGGACCCTGTTGAATGACTTCTTGGATTATCGTTTTGATCTTCATCCTTGGGTAGCTCCACCATTGGAAGTCTATCATCTCCAAATGGCAATTTTTACGCTGTTGTTAAGTGGATTCAGTATCCTCCTGTTCGCCATTTTGGCCTATCTGCCGAGCAAAGATCGCCGTTATGATCTTCCTTTATATAGCATATCGGGCAGGGGAAGATGAATAGACTTGTACAAAAGGAATGATTAGTAAGGGGGCTGGCTGAATGCCCGTCGCTCGTATAATGATTCTGTTGAGTCTTAGTCTGTTTATCTTTTCCTACTCAGCGATTGCCAAAGAGGACGATTCTTGGAGGCAAAAGAGTGAAGATTGGCTACAGATTGCCGACTTAGTAGTGTTATATGTGGAGAAGGGTAAGTATGTGGAGGCACGTAAACAGGTTGCTGAACTCTCACGTGAGTTTTCCAAAACCAATCTTTCAAGCAAAGAATTAAATATTGAGGCCATTCATGTATTGTCAGATGAATTGGTACGGATGGAGCATCGATTAAATCAAGTTGTAATATCCCATCCAGAAGAGCTTCAATGGGATGCCATGCGTTTAAAGTTGGCGTTTGATGCAGTTTCGCATCCCAATCAGCCACTGTGGAAGCAGTATTATCAATCGATCAAAGAGAAGGTTCATCAATTTCATCAAGCCGAAAAACGCCAAGATTCCAAGGGGATGACGCAAGCGATCAAAGCGCTGGTAAAAGAGTATCATTTGATCCGTTCAGCGATTGTGGTTTCGAAAAAGCCTGAGACGGTTGCAAAATTGGATTCGTTGATTCGTTTTATGGAAGCACAAGAGAAACCGAAGTTGCAAGCAGTGGGAATAAAGCGCTTTGAACAGGTGATGGATCCGCTATTTTTTGGATCGGATCAGGATGTATTGTCTGCTTATCAACCGTATGTCGAGTCAGGCGTGGAGGTGATCATTGTATGGATCTGCTTTTGGATCACGTGCATTTTCGCGTATGTAGGTTGGAAGAAATATCGGACAAAGCGGCAAGATGTGTCGCATGTTCATTTATAATCGTGCCGAAAATTTAAAACCAATTGTTTAGGCAGTGATCTCTACATCGAGATGACTGCTTTTTTATGGGATGGTTTCCTTTTGACGATTTCGTTCATGGGTAAATCCTTCTCCGACAACTTCTCGAACGTCATGAACAACGACAAATGCATTTGCATCTTGCTCGAGTACAATTTGTTTTATTTTTGGGACTTGCCTTGGAGAAACCACGACATAGAGGATGTCTTTGGGAGTTCCCGTGTAGGCTCCTGTACCGTGATAAATGGTTGCTCCGCGCTCTACTTGATGAGTGATCCGTTGGGCGATGTCAGAAGAGACATCGGAAATGATTGTAATCGCTTTTGCGATTTTCAATCCCTCTACGACAAAGTCGATGACACGCGAACCAACAATGACGGCGATCAGGGTATACATCATGATATCCAAACCGATTACAAAGATGGAGGCGGTGATCACAAGCATATCTGCAAACAGGACGACCTGACCGATGCTAATCCCAAAATATTTTTGGAAGAGGCGAGCGATGATATCGACACCACCCGTAGTTCCACCTGCTCGGAAGATCAAGCCTAACCCGGTTCCGACTAACAAACCGGTATAGAGGGACGCCAGTAACAAATTATCGAGTGGCCGTTGCCAGTCCTCGGTTTGTTCCAGAAAAAGAGTCGTAGCGATGATGGCAAGGATGGTATATAGCATGGTTTGCTTTCCCAATACTTTATAACCAATAAAAAACAAGGGAATGTTTAAGAGAAAGATGACCAGTCCTGTCGACCAGCCGAATACATAATGGAGGAGAATCGCGATTCCTGTAAATCCTCCTTCTGCAAGGTGATTGGCGATGGCAAAGCTGTTAATGCCAATCGAAAAAATAAATGCACCAAATATAATGATGAGAATGCGACCAATATGTTTTTTCAATTTTCATCTTTCCTTTAGATCGATTGTTATTATTTTCCCCGGCTGGGGACCTTAATATAAAAATCTATCAATCATTGTGTTCCTTTCCGCAATCAGTTAACATAAAAAGATAGGAGGTCGAAATATTTTGTTTGAACATAAAACTTTATCTGAGATTCAAACAGAAGTTGATCAATATATTCAACAATTTGAGGAAGGATATTTTCAACCCTTATCTGCGCTTGCTAGGTTAACGGAGGAAGTAGGGGAGCTTGCACGTGAAATTAATCATCGATATGGTGAAAAACCAAAGAAACCGACCGAGAAAGAGAATACGATTGAGAATGAATTAGGTGATTTGTTATTTATATTAGTCTGTATAGCCAATTCGTTACAGATCGATTTGGAACAGGCTTACCATATGGTGATGAAAAAATACCGCGTTCGGGATGCTGAGCGCTGGACTCGTAAAACTACGAAGTAAGGAGAAGAACATCATGAGTATTCGCGTCATTGTTGCTGGAGCAAGTGGAAAAATGGGACAAGAGGTAGTGAAGTTGATCCAAAGAACGGATCATTTTTCTCTTGTTTGTGGAGTATCACGTACATATAAAGATCAAGATGTGGGCGAAGCTATTGGAATCGGAAGAATAGGTGTACCGATGGTAGCTTCTGTTCAAGAGGCGTTGAAAGAAGTTCAAGCCGATGTGCTGGTTGACTTTACAACACCAGATGTTGTAAAATCACATGCTCAATTTGCGATTGAAGCCGGTGTTCGTCCAGTGATCGGGACATCGGGGCTTAGTGAAGAGGCGATTCAAGATATCGCCGATCTGGCGAGACAGAAAAAAGTCGGTGCGATCGTCGCCCCAAATTTTGCAATTGGAGCCGTATTGATGATGGTTTTTGCGGCGAAAGCGGCAAAGTTTTTACCACATGTGGAGATTATTGAATCCCATCATGATCAAAAGTTGGATGCGCCTTCCGGTACGGCTATTAAGACAGCGGAAGGAATTCAGAAAGAACGAGTGGAGATCAAACAAGGGCATCCAGACGAAGAAGAGTTAATGGAAGGAGCCCGAGGAGCTTATTACCACGGTTTTCGTGTTCATAGTGTCCGCCTTCCAGGACTTGTCGCTCATCAAGAGGTAGTATTTGGCGGATCTGGTCAAATACTTACGATCCGTCATGATTCCTTTCATCGGGAATCATTTATGCCTGGTGTGAAGGTGGCTGTTGAAAAAGTTATGGAGTTGGATTCTTTGGTCTATGGTTTAGAGCATGTGATTGAGATCTAACGATGACGATTCCATGAAGATAAAGCTTTACCATCTGCTGAAACGTCAGAGACCCGTTACAAAATATCTGCCAGGGAAAGTTTCGTTGCTTCCTCCTAGCGATTGGCTTTAGAGGGATAGAGGTGAATTTTATCCACTCACATTGCAACATCATGAGCTTGTTTCTTAATTTTCCTCGATTTGCCAATGTTTATGTGATCGGATCACTCGACAAAGAGGAGGAGATTGATGAAAGGGGTGAGTGTGTTGCGAATTGATCTCTTAGCCTTTGGCGCCCATCCGGATGATGTGGAGATTGGAATCGGTGGTACGCTGTTAAAACATCATTTAACTGGATATACTACGGCTATTTGTGATTTGACTAAAGGAGAACTATCGTCCAATGGGACTGTCGATCGTCGCAAAGAAGAAGCTGCTGAAGCAGGGCGGATATTAAAAGTAAAGAAGAGAATCAATTTGGGATTTCCTGATCGTGGTCTTTCCCGTTCACCAGAACAGATTGATCGGATTACTCAAGTGATTCGACAATATCGTCCATCAGTTGTATTGGCTCCTTATTGGGAAGATCGGCATCCCGATCATGTGTTGTGTGGACAGATGGTCAGAGAAGCTGTTTTTAATGCAAAATTGGTGAATAAGAAGACCGGTAAAGAGGCTGCACATCGCGTAAATCATCTCTATTTTTACTATATTAATGGGTTTGGGAAAGTGGATGTTGTTGTGGATGTAAGCGATGTATATGAAGAGAAGGTCCAAGCACTTCAGGCATATCAGAGTCAGTTTATAAGAACGGATGAAGAAGTGGCTACACCGATTAACGATTCGCTCTTTTTCGATCGCATTCGTGGGAAAGATATGAATTTTGGTCATCTTGTAGGAGTTCAGTATGGTGAAGGACTGGTTCGAATCAGCCCTTTGTTGGTTCCTTCGTTGATATGAGGAGTGGTCTTTGATGAGGATTGGAATAGCGTGTCATCCATCACATGGTGGTTCTGGAGTGGTTGCAACAGAATTAGGAAAGAGCCTCGCCCAAAGAGGACATTCTGTTCATTTTGTAGTCTATGATGTTCCATTTCGATTAGGCGGGTCTGATGAAAATATCATGGTTCATCGTGTTGATCCACCAAATTATGCAGTCTTCAAATCGCCTCCCCATGATTTGGCGTTAGCAAACCTGATGGCAGAAGTAGCGTGGAAGTATCAATTGGACGTGATGCATGTGCACTACGCCATCCCGTATGCAATTTGTGCATTATTGGCGAAGCAAATGGTGAATCATTCTTTTCGTTTGGTCACTACTTTGCATGGGACAGATGTGACGGTTTTAGGAGAATCTCCTTCTTTAAAAAGACTCATTGAATTTGGGATTAATCAAAGCGATGCTGTGACGGCCGTATCGGATAATCTGGTCGCGCAATCGAAAGAAAAGTTTACGATTACAGTTCCAGTTCAACGCATTTACAATTTTGTTGATCTCGTTGAATATAGAAGGCAGGATGTGTCTGAAGAGCGTCTGAAGTTTGCAGCTCCACATGAGAAGATCCTTTTACATATATCGAATTTCCGACCTGTAAAACGAACAAAAGATGTGATTTCGATTTTTGATCAGATTCAGAAACAGATCCCTGCTAAGTTGCTGTTAGTGGGAGAAGGTCCTGAATGGTTTGCCGTAAAGCAATATGTCAAAAAGTTAGGGATCGCTT
>JANWJM010000034.1 GCA_025449475.1 Thermoactinomycetaceae bacterium | reverse complement strand
TCGCTTTTGCACCTTCCACTTCCTTTGAACAAATCACATACTTTCTCCACCTTGTTGATGAAGTCAATATTATGACGGTCGAACCGGGATTTGGTGGACAGACCTTTCGAAAGGAGGTGTTGCCCAAAATACGTAACTGTTACAACATCATTCAAAAAGAAAATCTTTCAACATTGATTGCAGTCGATGGAGGATTAAGCGAACAGACCATCCCAGCGGTTGTTGAAAACGGCGGCCAAAACTTAATCATCGGAACCCTATTGTTTGAAAACGAACACATGCAAAAGATTGTGAAAAAAATTAAAGAATCTACCACCTAACTAGGAAGGGGTACAAAATGAGAATCAATAAGGTATTTGCTATTTTCCTAAGTATTCTTTTAGCTGTCGCCGCTGTCGCTTGTAGTGCAGGTCAAAACAACACCAATGATAATAACACAGCGGATCAAGAATCTCAAACAAAAGGAACGAAAAAAGAGAATCCTACGATCGCATGGATTCATATGAATGCAGCCGCTCAATCCGAGCACCGCGCGAAAAAGGGATTTGAAGAATATCTGAAAAGCAAAAAATACAACTGGGAAGTCAACGCTGTCGATAGTAAAGGTTCCGGTCAAACCTTAGCAAGTAACCTTGAAGATGCGGTTCAACGCGGTGTCGATGCAATTATCGTGTCAATGGCTGATCTTCGTGCAGCAAAAGCAGCCCTGACCAATGCGCAAAAAGCAAATATCCCCGTCTTTGCAATTGACTCCGGATGGACAGAAGGAATTATTGTCGATATCACAAGTAATAACTATGTGATGTCTTCCAAAGTCTCCAGCTACCTGATTGACCAACTGGGCGGAAAAGGAAATATTATTGCGTTTAAAATGGCTGAACACCATGGGGTGCGAAAAAGAGGAGACGTATTAGATCTCATTGTTAAAGAGAATCCAAATATCAAAATATTGGAGTCACATAACATCGATTACGGGAACTTTTATCAAGATACACAACGAACCATGGAAGATTACCTGTCTCGCTATGGAGATCAAATCGATGCTGTATGGGCAGGCTGGGATGAGCCGGCAATGGCTGCTGCCGAAGCCATCAAACAAGCTGGATTTACCCGAGATCAAATTAAAGTGGTAGGGATCGATGGTCATCCACCAGCTGTTGAAGAAATGCGCAATGAAAAATCTCCGCTTGTCGCAACTGTCGCGCAAGGTTTTGAAGTTATGGGTGAACAAGTAGCAAACTATATCTTTGAAATTGTTTCAAATGGTAAAGACCCGAAAGATGTGATTCCATCAACAACGATCTACGTTGATACACCTCTCATCACCGAAAAGAATTTGCCAGACAAAGATACTCCTCCTTACAAAGCTACTGATTTCTATAGTACCAAATAGAATCAAAGACCCAAGCGGGTGTCAAACAAACACCCGCTCTCCTTTTATGAGGTGATGGAAGCATGAGTCGATTATTACAAGTATCAAAAGTAAGCAAAAGTTTCCCAGGAGTGAAAGCTCTCCAAGATGTCAGTTTCGATTTAAAAGCAGGAGAAATTCATGCGATCGTCGGGCATAATGGAGCAGGTAAATCAACGTTTGTAAAGGTTATCACAGGTGTTTATCAACCCGATGAAGGAGAAATCGTTCTCCAAAACCAACCCGTTCAATTCCAAAGCCCCTATGATGCGATTCACGCGAAAATTGGAATTGTCACGCAAGAAGGAAGTCTGATTGACCATTTTAATGGTGTGGAAAATATCTTTTTAGGACAAGAAACCAGCAAATTAGGATTGTTGGATCACTCTTCCCTCCAAAAAAAGGCACAAGAGCTTTTAAAAGAATTAAATATCCAAATTGATCTTTCGAAACAAGTGAAATACCTCAGTCCTGCTCAACGCAAGTTAATCGAAATCATGAAAATCATAAATCTGAAGCCAAAGGTTTTAATTTTAGATGAGCCAACCGCTGCATTATCAGATAAAGAACGAAAGAAACTGTTCTCCATTATGAATCAGCTCAAATTATCAGGAATTGGGATTATCTTCATCACTCACCATTTAGAAGAAGTCTTTTTAATGGGTGATCGAATCACTGTTTTTCGCAATGGAATGAATGTGGGGACAAAGATCGCCTCCGAAACCAATGAAGACGAAATAGTGAAACTGATGATTGAAAAGAGTCATTTTCAAGCATTCCCGCAGAAAAATCATGCCATTGGTAAAAAAATATTAGAAGTACGCAATTTATCTGACGGTAAAAAAATACAAAGCTGCAGCTTTACTGTTCATGCAGGAGAAATTGTTGGTTTCTTTGGAACTGTAGGTGCAGGGAGAACCGAATTGATGGAACTTCTCTATGGCGCGACCAAAAGAAAAACAGGAACCATCTTGGTAAATGGTCATCCCGTCAATCATCGAAATGTTGCGCAAGCGATTAAAAATGGTTTTGCACTTATTCCGGATGACCGCCTTCGTAAAGGGCTTCTCATTGAGGAAAGTGTGAAGGTTAATCTCTCACTACCCTCCTTAAAAGAGATGACTCTTTTTGGATGGATCCAACAAAAATTAGAAAATAAACGGACGCAACATACGGTCACAGCCTTAAATATCAAAACACCGGATCTTAAAACAAAAGTCAATAACCTAAGTGGTGGAAACAAGCAAAAGGTCTCCTTCGGAAAATGGACATCCTCTGAACAGAAAAAACCCCTCATCTATATCTTTGATGAACCCACGGAAGGAGTAGATGTGGGGGCACGGTCAGAGATGTATAAAATTATGATTCAAATCGTAAAAGATCAGCAAGCTGGAATCATTTTGGTTTCGTCGGATCTATCTGAGATCGTCGGATTAGCAGATCGGATTTATGTGATGAAAGAAGGTCAGATTGTGGATGAGATAAGAAAAGAGGAAATCACTGAGGAACGATTAATCGAATCGTCGCTAGGTGTGTAAAATTCGTTGTAGATTGGAGGAGACAGATGGCAGATCAAACATTAAAACCGGATCATAAGAAGATTGATTTCAACTATTTGTTTTCAAGATACGCAACTATTGGCGCATTAATTCTTGTCTTCCTGCTTTTCTCGATCATTGCAGATAAATTTTTAGAAACCAACAACTTGATTAATATTGTACAACAAGTCTCAACTTTAGCGATCGTTGCTTTTGGCTTAACCATCGCAATGGCTGCTGGCGATTTTGATCTGTCAATTGGTAGTGTCGCAGGATTGGCTGGAATTATTGGGACAGGTCTATTGGTAAACGGATATCATCTACTCTCTGCAATCGCCATTGCTTTGCTTATTGGCGCCTTGTTTGGGTTAATAAATGGAGTCATCTCTACCAAGTTGGGAATCCCATCACTGATCGTCACTCTCGGTACTTCATCGATAGCCATAGGAATTAACTTTATGTATTCCGAAGGACGAGCCATCTACGGAAATCTTCCCGAATCTTTTACAACACTTGGTCGTGGTGATGTATTGGGTCTCCCGATGCCCATCATCATTATGTTTATCATTGGGATAATCGTCTATGTATTTCTTAATAACACTCGCGCGGGACGATATATTTATGCTGTCGGAGGGAACGCGACCGCCTCGAAATTATCTGGGATTAAAGTGACGCAATACCGCATTCTCAGTCTAATGTTAAGTGGCGTAGGTGCTGCAATTGCTGGAATGGTTCTTGCAGCAAGGCTTGGTAGCGGGCAACCGACTGCCGGCGAGTCGTTTCTGATGGATAGTTTAGGCGCTGTCTTTTTAGGGATGACGACCATTAAAGTTGGACAACCCAATGTGATTGGAACCCTCGTAGGCGTCATTCTGATCGGGGTGATCAACAATGGTCTAAACTTACTCGGTCTCCCCTTTTTTATTCAAGATATTGCGAAAGGAACGATCATGATTCTTGCAGTCGCTTTTGCTGCTTCGAAAAACGAACTCAAGTTCTTTTAACAGAACATGAGTAAAGGAGAGAAAAAATGAAAACACGAAGACTTTCCAAGTTATTTCGGAATGGGCGTTCACTCACTCTTGCGCTCGATCATCATTTTTTTACAGATCAGACCACTGGCATTGATCAAGCTGCCAAAATGATCCCTGCTCTTCACGAAGCGGGTTTGGATGCGGTCTTGGTGACCAAAGGACTTGCAAAAATGTATGCGTCTGAATTGAAAGATGTTGGAGTCTATCTTCGGGTCGATATCGCCACCCCCATCTTTTCTTCCACAGTGCCTCAGGTATCTCCCATTGCAACCGTGGAAGAAGCGCTTGCTTTGGGCGTGGAAGGTATCGTCTGTATGACATTCCCAGGATCGGAACATGAATATGAGACACATCGCTTGACAAGCGAGCTGTCTGAACTAGCTGATCGATGGAATTTGGTGCTGTTGGTTGAGACCCTTCCCTATACCAATGCCGTTACCTCTCCTGAATCCAACTCGGTTCAAGCCATTGCTTCCGCTGCACGAATCGGTGTTGAACTGGGAGCGGATGTGATCAAAACGCGATTAACAGGTACAAAAGAGGATCGACAAATTATAGAAAAAACGAAAAAACCCGTTCTCGTCTTAGGAGGTCCTCGTACCACCGATAAAGAAAGCTTTTTCTCCTTTATCGAACACTCGATCCAGGTCGGAGCAAAGGGGGTTGCGATCGGTCGAAACATTTGGGGGGACGAACATCCACTTGGTATGGTCAAAGCCCTCAAGCAAATCATCCATCATGGGCAATCAGCGAAAGAAGCTTTAAATATTTATCAACGTGAGGTGGAATCGAATTGAGAGCATTACGACTATATGGTCCATCCGATGTTCGGCTAGATGATATCCCCATCCCCACTATCAATGACCAAGAATTGCTATTAAAAATTGATTCCTGCTCCATCTGTGGAAGTGATTTTCGAAATGTACGTGCAGGTGGCTCTTCACACGGAATGGAATTACCTAGAGTGTTGGGGCATGAACTGGTGGGTACAATTGTAGAGGTTGGTGAAACGTGGCGCAATCAGTTTAATGTAGGAGAGCAAGTGGTGGTAGGTGCAATTGTACCCTGTAGTCGCTGTATCATGTGTGTCAATGGTCATCCCAATCAATGTGTAAATAAAACAGCCATTTCCTATCAATATGATGGGGCATTCGCAGAATATATGAGAGTCCCAGAGCAATCAATTCGTTCAGGGAATGTAATCAAAGTAGCTGCTCATCATCAGTCCATACGAACCCATCTGGCACTGAGTGAACCGCTCTCATGCGCAATAAACGGACAAGAGATTTCACAAGTCACACTTACTGATTCAATCGTGATCGTCGGCTGCGGTCCATTAGGACTCTTTCATCTTCAATTGGCAAAGCTCAAAGGATGTACCAATATTATTTGTATTGATTTGGATCCGCATCGATTAAGCCTTGCGAAGCAAATTGGAGCAGACCATATCTTTTCACCCCACGAAGTGGATCTTCAGGAAGCCATCCTTCAAGCGACCAATGGTTTAGGCGCAAATGTGATTATGATCGCAGCCCCTGATCCACAAGCCGTACAAGATTCACTCAACTGGGTTGCTCCGAGGGGTCGAATTAATATATTTGGTGGGATGCCACAAGGTCATCAAGGAATATCTTTTAACCTCAACAAAATTCACTACCAAGAAATCACGATTCACGGGACATCGGATTCAACGCCCCAACATTTACATCAAGCGATGGAATTGATTATCACGAATCGCATCCAAACCGATTTTATGATCACAAAAAAGATTGGACTGGAAGAGGCCAAAGAAACGCTTGTTCAACGGCCCGACTTGAAGCAAATAAAATATGTTGTGATTCCAGAATGAGAATGATTTTATAAAAGCAGCTGCTCCCAGATAGGGGTAGCTGCTTTTTTCCGCTATTCCAAGCAATTGGTGCCATCTAATTCCTCTCAATCGGCTTTCGTAACCGAACTTGTTGCCTGTTGCTTCAATTTTTCTTGCAGTACAACGATTTCTTTTGAGATTTCAGCAGCCTGAATGGGATCGTGCGCGGAGAGTTGTTCAACAAGTCGTCTCTTTTGTTCGATCTTTTCCTTAATTGAAGCTTTTTGGATCTGTCTAACGCAGTCCCGCAACGCATCTTGACGAATGGTTTCGGGAAACTCAAGCATGATCAGCTGACTCGCTTTGGCTTTTAATTCGGGATCATCCAAGAACGAGATAAAGCGGCTGACATCTTCTACAGCGACTTGATCATAATACGTATACAAATATGCCGCTAAAGCAGCATGCGTCTCTTCATGAAAATCGGCTCCTACATGTTCTTTGACCCATTCCGTAACGGCACGGCTTCTCATCATATGGACAAGCAAAAACTGTTCGGCTTTCTCCAGTGCCGATAGGGGTTGTTTAGAAGCGTTCAGGTTGCGATCCAGAGCAGCGGAGACGGGAGAAGCGTTTGCCAATCGCTTTTTCTGTCCTCGATATTTTCTCATCTCCTCTTTTAGTGCATCGAGTGAGAGTTGAAATTCTTCTGCTAACTTCCGAAGATAGTGATCTCTCTCCACTGCGCGAGATAATTCAGCGATCACTTTGATCGATTCATCCAAATATCTCATTCGTTGATCTTCATCTGTGATATCATAATTCCTCTTCAAACTTTCCAAACAAAACTGGACATAGGACATCGGTCTTGCAAGAATTTCCTCTCTAAACGCTCTTTCGCCATACTTTCGTATATAGTCATCTGGATCGAGTCCATGCGGCATTTGCGCCACTTTGATAACACAATCATCGCTTTTCAACAACTCGATTCCTCTTATTGCCGCTTGTTGCCCTGCTTGATCCGCATCATAACAGACCAAAACCGTTCCTGCATTTTGTCGAATCATTTTTGCCTGTTGATCGGATAACGCCGTTCCTAGAGTGGCAACACCATTTTCAACTCCCGCTTGCCAAGCTCGGATCACATCCATATATCCCTCAAAAAGAATCAATTGCTGTTGTTTGCGAATCGAAGAACG
>JANWJM010000033.1 GCA_025449475.1 Thermoactinomycetaceae bacterium | reverse complement strand
GTCTATCCAAAGTACACAAGGCGCTACATGATCAGCGGTATTTAAAGCTTCTTTTAAACGCCCTTCCGACTGACCAAGATACTGCCCATGAATCGTCGAAAGATCCAATCGATAGAGCGGAAGATTCCAGCTGAGTGCAATTGCTTTCGCGGAGAGTGATTTCCCACAGCCCGGAACTCCGACCAGTAAGACCCCTCGTGGAGGACGGATTCCACGATCTTTTAAATTGGCTGTTAGCAATGGACGTTCATGATCCAACCACGCTTTTAATCCGGACAATCCACCAACTGCCAAAGTTTGATCATCGAGCTTGATTCGCTCCAGTCCGGAAATATCGGCAAAGATCCGATCCTTTGCTTTCATAATTTCCGACAAATCCTCTTTTTTGATCGATCCTTTTACAGCAATGGTGGCAATAATATTCTCCGCTTCGATTTGACTAATCCCCGCCATCATCGTCGCCGCTTCTTGTTTCTCTTTTTCCCCCCATTCGATAGGAACTTGACTCCGATAGTAATCAATGGAACTATTCACAATCTGCAACATTTCATCCTCATTGGGTAAATCCAAGGTAAGAGCCATTCCTAGGCGTTGCAGCTGTCCCCAGATGGGTTTCGATGTGAGTACAATCACCACACCTGCTTTTTGTTCAGCCAACATGACCACATCAGCAAAATGTCTGGATCGTTCATTATCATCTTCCAAATCGGGAAATTCGGTTAACACAAACGTTAAGTTATTGCGCTGAATAAATTGTTGACCGATAAAATCGAGTGCACCATATACGGATCGATCTTCATTGACTTTTCGCCCATTGACAATATCTTTCATTCCCTCCGAAAGCGTATGCACATAGATGGGAATATTCATCTTATCCGCGATTCCACGAAGGACATTTAACACTCTTGAACGCTCCGTCGTACGTATAGAAATAAATGGAATCCGCGCACTGACATACCTTTCCAAAGCATTCTTAAATGTCTTCATATCACTCATAGACATGACCCTTCCTATTCTCGCTTTTCTTTATTTTTTTCCTTTTAATTTTCGGATCAACTGAGTAAAAAAGCTTGTTGACGAATTCGTCTCTTTCTTCTCTTCAATTTCAATTGTTGGAATTGGAACCGTAACGGGATTATTTCGAACAACACTATAGAGTTTTCCCGTGGGATCATTTTTTCTCGCACTGGATTCCAAGCTATCTTGTAACTTTTGAATGGCATCATCAATTGCTGTAAGAAAGTTTTTTTTCATTTCATTGGGAATTGCGGGCAATTGGACAAGACGCACAACAAATTCTGACCGCTTCCGTTCCGCAATCAGTGCAGGTACAAGTAGATGTTCTTGACCTTTGGCATAGGCAAGATCGCGTCGTAATTTTTTGGTTGAATCATCAAACCGCTTATCCACCACTGATTTTACTTGTTTAATAAACCGTTCTGCTACCCCAGGGACCCAATCAATTTTCCCTTGATACATAATCTGAAGAAGTTCTTCTTCTTTTTCGTTAGACTCTTTCAATCGGTCAAAATATTTGACCCACTCTGCATAGGAAGTAGGCGGTTGATTCATAATTGTCCCTTTCTTCGAATGATTGTTTTGGGAGGTAGCAGATCCCAACTCGGAAAGATGGAGGATTTTGAAGTCTGTTCGACTTTCCGACGGGTAAACGCGGTGGAGGAAGATTCGGCTTGCTCGCTCTCAACTTCTTCGATTTCATCGATTACTTGTCCTCTGCGAATGGGTCGAAAGCCAGTTCCATTTTCGGATGAATGTGACACTGTTCATCACTCCTTTTATTCTTTTATGACCGCTACCTCACCGTTTTTATCAATGGCTCGCATTCCATCTGCGTAGACTTCTATATATGCATAACTAGGATGCAGCGCAATGCTGCGTGCCTGTTCAAGCATTGCCGGAAGAGGTTCTGAAACTTTGTAGTGCTGAATCATATGGGTTTCTAGATCGATCGTATGAACTTCATATGGATCACCCAAATAACACGTTGCTACAATTCCGATCGGCAAAGCAGAATCGGGAATATCCGCAAACTCCTCTTTGATTGCATCCATGATTTGTTTGAATCTTGCCTGACTGATCACTTTCTCCCCTGTATCCAATTGGTTAAGTGTATCGAGATAAGTAGATGATCGTTTTTGGCGCAAACGTTCATCCAGTGATGCGGAAAGCCGCCCATCATGAGTCTGTTTCGTCGGAGTCGATGATTCTACTTGAACCTTTTTATTCTTGTGAAACAATGGACGCGGCATATCCCTCACTCCTCTCCATTAAAATGCACGCACTTTATCATAAGCAGACTGCATATACTGCTCTTTCTGAATATTCGCCAGATAGTCAACCACTTCTTCCGATTTTTTGTCTTCTTTCTCATATTCACGCCGCCAGTCCACCACTTCTGCTAAACAAGCAAGTAATTTATTTTTTGCATCCTCTTTCATTTGTTTAATATGACGCTGATAGTAGCGTTTGGAACGCATCCAGGTGATAAACAACCAAGCAGGACCAATCAATCCAAGTAAAAAGAGCAAGAATCCGATTGGAAAGAAAAAAGATAACCCCAATCCTATGAGCGAGATGCACCCACTAATCGTTGCAATCAAGTAGTGTTTTGTTTTAATTTTGGTATAAGATTTGCTTTTCAAGGCTTGCTTTTCGATATAGTCGAACAATAGATACAATAATTCCTCTTGATTGCTTCCATCTCTGGTTTTTCCTTCCCATCCTTGAATCTTTAGCGTCACTTCTGTGGGAAAGCGTTTCCGGTTGCCAGCGGTAAAATCCTGATATGCTTGTTTGATCCAATCCTTACAAAATGCAATCGCAAAACGTTGAGACGCCTTGGTTGCAGTTATCGCTTGAGGTGAAAATACGAGTGTTTTCAACACATCTTTAAAATGAAACTTTTGATACCAAGCCGCTTTTTCATGGTTAAATTTCCGTTCTGCTTCTTCGCGATCCCCTTCTGAAGCAATAATCAATGAGAGCCGCCGATCTTCTTCGCGAATTGACAGTTCTTCCTCATCAAATCCTGTGACCAACCGATTCAAAATCTCATCCACCGCATCTTTGACTTTTTGGACGGTTTGGAGATCGCCCGTAAAAACCTGCGTTAAAAATTCTAGAATCCGTGCATGACTCTTCGCTTCTCTCATTGATTGATCCAATTGTTTCCAGGACGGAGAATGTTTTTCAAGATAGGGATAGTCACTCTTTTGTGGAGAGGATGGAACAAACTGCTGCAAGACTTCGACCCAATCATGGAGAAAATTGGAGCCTCCCATTTGTGAAATATCGTTCATCCAGCTTTCCATCTGTTGTTCGCATCGCTTACGGGCTCCCGGTACAAAGATCCCATTGGTAAACGCATCAATCAAAATAATCACTTCTCGATCTAAGGCAAATGGATCCTGTAATTGAAAATAGTGCTCCAACCATTGAATACTCGCATCGACTCGTTCCGTTCTTCGTGTAACCAAAGCAAAGAAAAGCGATGTTTTTTCATGATCTCGCTTTAATGCTTCTTGCAAAGCCCGTTCGGCCAGTTCTCTTTTATCGGATATCCACGCAGATAGTGCTACTAAGCAAGGGGCCAGCCAATATTTCGGAGCTCCGATCATCAATTCTTCCGTTGAATTCCGAACTATCTCATCGCGGACAACCCCTGTTTCCACTGCTTGAATCATACCGGTAGCTCTCCGGCGAATCTCATCATAATGGCCAAATTCTTTTTCGACCATCTGGCGAACACGGATCAACCGTGTTTCAGCCAACTGCAATTGCTCCATTTTTAATTTATCTTGCAAATAATTATAGAAATCGTTTGATAATTTCTCTAACTTTTGATCCGTATTTTTTACCTTTTTCTGTAATTCCATCACATAATGATAAACATGTTCCACACTGTGATTTAATCTCCCCAGATTGGTCTCGATCGTTCGTAAATCGGCTTGATGAATAACCCGCTGGTTGGACAAACACCCTCACCTCACTTATTTCAAGATTCCTATATCATTAACTATAACAAAGAACCATGAATCTTTCATTTCTTGTCTCCATATTTTATATAATTTCTATTCAATAAGAATCGATTTTTTGCACGACTTGATTGGAGATCCTACAAATCGAGCTGGGTTTGAAACAACCTTCACCCGAAGGATTATTTCTTTTTGTGCAAGGGTATATGTAAGTGGCTGTGTTGGGGATTCCTTATGAAAATAGAAATAGCGAAACAAAAGAAAGAATCCGGCGACGTATGATAAAATACAATCTGGATCGAGTGAAAGTAGCATTCAATTTGAAAAACCAACCAGATTATCTTTCTCGTTACATAATTTTATAGGGAGGAACATCATGGGAAAATATTTTGGTACAGACGGTGTAAGGGGCGTCGCCAATCAAGAACTCACTCCAGAATTGGCTTTTCAATTAGGACGCTACGGTGGTTATCTATTAACCAAAGGAGTACAGAACCCAAAAATGGTGATTGGGCGTGATACTCGCCTTTCCGGAGAGCTGCTTGAATCCGCTTTAACGGCTGGTCTTCTCTCCATGGGTATCGATGTGATCCATTTGGGAATTGTGAGCACACCATGTGTAGCCTATCTCACTCGTCATCTCCAAGCAACTGGAGGGGTAATGATCTCCGCTTCACATAATCCTTTTCCCGACAATGGCATCAAATTTTTTAATCACCAAGGAATGAAACTCTCTGATGAAGAGGAAACGCAAATCGAGAAATTCCTGGAAGCAACAGAAGACCGACTCCCACGTCCCACCGGATCCAATCTTGGAAGAGTCCATCAAAAATTGGATGCTGCCGACGCTTATTTGGAATATTTGCAATCGACCATCACCACTGACCTCAAAGGCCTCAAAATTGTGGTGGACGGAGCCAATGGTGCAGCTTACTCGTTAGCACCTCGACTGCTCACTCAATTAGGAGCAGAAGTGACCACGATTTTCGATACTCCGGATGGAACCAATATCAACGAAAAATGTGGTTCAACCCATCCAGAAGCACTCCAAGAGCATGTTAAAGCAGCCAAAGCGGATCTTGGTCTTGCGTTTGATGGAGATGCGGATCGCTTGATTGCCGTTGATGAACAAGGGGAAGTGATTGATGGGGATCAGATTATGTGTATTTGTGGAGCTTACCTCAAAGAGAATGGAAAATTAAAAAACAACACCATTGTTGTAACGGTTCTAAGCAACTTCGGATTCTTCCAAGCAATGGAATCATTAAACATTGACACCGTTACAACCAAAGTGGGAGATCGATATGTGATGGAACAGCTTCGCCAAGGCGGGCATTCACTCGGTGGTGAACAATCCGGTCATATCATCTTCTTTGACTACAACACTACAGGAGATGGTCTATTAACCGCTCTCCAATTGCTTCAAGTCATCAAAAGAAAAGGTCAACCCGCTTCAAATTTGAAAAAACTAATGAAACTCTATCCACAAATCATGATCAATGTAAAAGTTTCAACAAAAGAGGGTTGGAAGACGAATCCCGCGATTGCTGAGGTCATTCGCAAGGTCGAAGGTCAGCTTGGTTCAACCGGACGTGTCCTTGTACGACCATCAGGAACAGAACCTGTTATTCGCGTCATGGCAGAAGGTCCTGATGAGGTGAAGTTAAAACAATATGTACAACAGATTGGGGAGGTAATCCAGAAGCAACTTGGCTGATGCTCCTTCTCCTGAAATGCTAGAGTAGCCATTGGCTGCTCTTCTTTTTATTGACAATTT
>JANWJM010000032.1 GCA_025449475.1 Thermoactinomycetaceae bacterium | reverse complement strand
CCACCATCGAATATAAAGAGGAACATATCAAATATGCAAAAGAAAATATCAAAAAAGCAAATGTAATGAGCAAAGTAACCTTCGTCGCGGGTGATGCCAAACAGGTGATGGATGAACTGATTCAGACCAATCAATTGTTTGACTTCTTTTTCATCGATGCAGATAAATTGAGTTATCCTGATTACTTGCAAAAGGCGATCGCTCTTTCACGCCCAGGTGCTCTGATCACAGCGGATAATCTATTTTTTCATGGAAGGGTATTGGATGAATCGGATCAAGCTGATTCACCACAAAGGCTTCGTCAAACCAATCAAATGCTTGCGCAAGATCCACGTTTGGAATCGTTATTACTTCCCATCGGGGATGGAATTGGGATCGCACGAGTAAAGGATTGATTCTATGTTCTTTTTGATCGCCAAGAAAATTTATTTAAAAATTGATTGGCTTTTTTCGCGATGGTTGGATATTTCTTATGTAATTTAATCAGTAAATTCTTTGCCCAAGGCGAAGATTTTGAAAGGATGGCTAGTCCAATAAAAATAAAAAGCAATCCTTGTAAGATAGGTGTAAAACAGCCAATAATCCCTAGGATTAAAAATGAATAACCTAAGAGATTTAGCCACCAATTTTTAAATTTTTGTCTCATTAAGTATAAATCACCTGCTTAATCAGGATACTCTGAGTATACCACAAATAAGTAGAAGATTGATATTAATGAATAATGAATGAATTATGTCATCTAAGGAGGAGATTTAGATGGAAAAGGCAACTTTTGGAGCAGGTTGTTTTTGGGGCGTAGAAGAGCATTTTCGCAAGATTCCTGGAGTCATCGAGACAGCTGTTGGTTATATGGGCGGAACTAAGAAAAATCCTACTTATGAAGAAGTTTGTACCGGTCAAACAGGGCATGCCGAGGTGGTTCATCTCGTGTTTGATGTTCAGCAAGTGACCTATGAACAACTGCTATGGGAGTTTTTTCATATGCATGATCCCACAACATTAAATCGTCAAGGGCCTGATCGTGGCACTCAATATCGTTCCGTGGTGTTTTATCATCATCAAGCACAACAAAAACAGGCAGAAAAAATGAAAGAGCGACTTAATCAGTCTGGTAAATTTCGTGATCCGGTTGTAACGGAGATTGCGCCAGCTTCTACGTTCTATCGTGCAGAAGAATATCATCAACGATATTTGCAGAAACGAGGCGCACAATCTTGCCATTGATCGCGTATTGGCTCATTATTTTTTGATCAATTTTTTAACTGCTTTACTAGCAAGGAGTGTAAGGATCCCCTTGATAACCTTTTTTTTGCTCCCTTTTAGTACGCGTTTCCCAATCGCTTTGCCCACTTGTGAAAGCAGTCCCATAAGTATCTCTCCTTTAGATATCTTTCCATTATTATTGTACTCTATGCTTGTTCGGTTTGTATAGAAGACTATTCTAAAGATACTCAGCCTTGTTTGATCCATCTTTTCAACTTTGATTTTGATTGGCAATAGAATTTCATCTGTTGTATGTGTTATGATGTTTGATGGTCAAAGAAAAGGAAGGAAGGGGGCTCATCGTTGATTTATCTTGATAATAGTGCAACATCACGCATCGATTCAGAAGTGTTATCCGTCATGACGGAAGTGATGCAGGATATTTTTGCAAATCCATCTTCGTTACATGGTCTAGGTGGGAAAGCGGAACGTTTGGTCAACGCGGCGCGAGAAGTCTTGGCACGTCAGTTGGAGGCTTCAACCAATGAAATCTATTTTACTTCTGGTGGGACCGAGGCGAATAATTTAGCCATCAAGGGAATTGCATTCGCGTATCAACAACGTGGTTCTCATTTGATTACTACCCAGATTGAGCACCCTTCCGTCTATGATGTGCATAAGCAGTTGGAAGAATGGGGCTGGAAAATTACGTATATATCCGCGAATGAAAAAGGGAAGGTTGATCCTGCAGATATCGAGCGCGCAATTACCGATGAGACGGTTTTAGTTTCGGTGATGCATGTCAACAATGAGACTGGAACTATCCAACCGATTCAAGAGATTGGTCAAATTCTTCAATCCTATCCCAAAATCTTTTTTCATGTTGATGCAGTGCAGTCATTTGGAAAGTTACCGGTTCATCCCAAACAGTGGAAAATTGATCTCCTATCGTTGTCGGGGCATAAATTTCATGGACCCAAGGGAGTAGGAGCGCTCTATCTTCGACAAGGCATACAATTATCTCCATTAATGGTGGGTGGCGGTCAAGAACAGGGAATACGTTCAGGAACCTTAAATGTGCCTGGTATAGCTGGGCTTGCTAAAGCGGCTACACTTGCAGATCAAAAACGGGTGGAGAAAACAAAAAAGGTTTTGAAGTGGAAGCTGTCTTTTCTTGAACAAATCAAAGCAAACTTAGATAATGTCATGATTAACGGAGATCCAACACCGAATGAATCATCCCCCTATATTATCAATCTATCTTTTCCAGGATTGAAATCGGAAGTGATTGTTCATTCGCTGGAGACAAAGAATTGTTATGTTTCGAGTAAGTCTGCTTGCTCTTCGAGATTGGAAAAGCCAAGCCGAGTTTTGTTGGATATGGGTTTAACTCCACGAGAAGCACTCGGATCGATTCGAATCAGTATGGGCTTGGATACGTCGGAGTCTGAACTCGTTGAGCTGGCTGAATTATTAAAAACGGTTATTCCCTCTTTACAACATATCATAAAGGATCAATGAAAAATGAGGTACGATTGTATACTTATTCGATATGGCGAATTGGCGTTAAAGAAGAAAAATCGAGAGATATTTATCGAACAATTGGTCAAAAACATTGAAGAAAAGTTAGCAATTTTTCCACGGGTATCAGTTATTCGAGCGAGAGGGCGTCTGTTTGTAGAGTTAAATGGGTACAATCATGAGCAAGTTATATCCCGTTTAAAAGAAGTCTTTGGGATTGTGGGCATCAGTCCTGCTTGGAAGGTTCCATCTGAAATTGACCGATTAAAAGAAAAAGCGCTGGAGCTGGTGCAAAGTCAGTCTGCACAAATCTCCACTTTTAAAGTGGTTAGCAAGCGAACCGATAAACAGTTCCCTTATCGCTCAGATCAGATCAATCGCGAAATTGGCGGATTTATTTTGTCACAAATAAGGAATGTAAAAGTGGATGTACATCATCCCGATCTTTTCATCCATGTCGAGGTGAGAGGTCGATTTTCTTATATTTATGGAAATGATATACTCGGATTGGGAGGATTACCTGTAGGGGTAAGCGGCTCCGTAATGTTGCTCCTTTCAGGCGGAATTGATAGTCCTGTAGCTGGATATTTGACAAGCAAAAGAGGCGGGAAGCTTTGCGCGGTACATTTTCATAGTTTTCCTTTTACCAGTGAACGCGCAAAGCAGAAGGTGATTGATCTTGCTCAGCATTTAACCCGTTATGTCGGCACGATTCGTCTTTTGGTTGTTCCATTTACGGAGATTCAGACTCAAATCAATGAACATTGCTATTCTTCTTATTCGATCACGATTATGCGTCGATTTATGATACGGATATCGGAAAGCTTAGCGAGAAAACATGGCTGTTTAGCTTTAGTGACGGGTGAGAGTCTGGGACAGGTAGCCAGTCAGACGCTGGAAAGCATGAATGTGGTTAACGCAGTGACCACGCTACCCATTTTAAGACCGCTCATAGGGATGGATAAATTAGAGATCATCAATTTGGCTAAAGAGATTGGCACATATGAAACATCGATCTTGCCGTATGAAGATTGTTGTACAGTGTTTTTACCAAAAGCACCTAAGACAAAACCGCAATTGCATGTGACCGAAAAACAAGAAAAACTTTTAAATATCGAACAATTGGTTCAGGAGGCTGTTGAGAAGACAGAGATCATTGACCTTTCGCCTGATCAAGAAAATAAGGAATTCTCCTATTTTTAAACAAAGGCTCAAAGAAAGGGGAATCATCTTTGATCAATTTTTACGATGAAGTGTTCGGATTAACCAAACGACTCGTTCAACAGCCCAGTGTTGTCGGAACGATTGATGAGCGGAATATGGCACATTTATTGTATGATCTTTTAACCGAACTTCCTTACTTCCAAGAAAATCCCACTCATCTTCAAAAAATGAGAACAAAACGCGACGATCGAGAACGATACAACATTCTTGCACTCGTCAAAGGTTCTTCGACTACAGCGGAGACTGTAATTCTACTCAGTCATATGGATACGGTTGGCGTTGAGGATTATGGGAAATGGAAACGATTTGCCTTTTCACCCGATGATTTAAAAGAAGAATGGTTAAAACATCCGATACCGGAACATATCAAAGAAGAGATTCGCTCTGATAATTGGTTAAATGGACGAGGCGTTCTAGATATGAAAAGTGGTATAGCAAGCCATATTGCCTTATTGCGACACTTTTCTGAGAATCCACATGAACTCAAAGGAAATTTGCTTGTTGTGATCACTTGTGATGAAGAAAATAATCATGCTGGTATTCTGACTGCATTAAAAAAGATCAAACAAATTGCCAAAAAAGAACATTTACATTATATCGCTGCGATTACTTCTGATTATACTTCTCCTCGATTTTTAGGGGATCAAGCTCGGTATATTTACTTGGGGACAGTTGGAAAATTATTGCCGACCTTTTTTGCAGTAGGTAAAGAGACACACGCAGGTCAACTTTTTGAGGGATTTGATCCCAATTTGATTCTTTCGGAGTTAACCCGGCGATTGAACTACAATGCAAATTTCTGTGATGAAATGGATGGAGAGGTGACGTTACCACCTGTCTCGTTGAAACAAACGGATTTAAAAAAGCAATATGATGTTCAAACTCCACAAACAGCTTTTGCCTATTATAATTTTTTTGTCAATCGTCGTTCCCCTAAGGATGTTCTCAACCTGATGAAAAAAGTAGCGATCGAAGCTTTTGAATCTGCGATCGAGATTTATTACAAACGATTTCAACAGTACAGTCAATTAACCGGATTTTCTTATGAACCACCTCAAATCGTGCCCAGAGTCTTCACATATCAAGAATTTTATCAAAAATGTGTGCGTGAAATGGGAGAAGAGTTTGAAGAGGGAATGCTCCGTTACTCCATTAATCTCTTGCATGAGGATCAGATTGATATTCGAGAATACTCCAGAAAGATGGTCGAAGAGCTCTGGCGTTGGGGAGGCGATGGTGAGCCAGCCATTATACTCTTTTATTCTTCTCCTTATATCCCTCGAGTGGTTGTAAATCAGCACGATGAAAAGTGGAATCGATTAACGTTAGCGATTGAAAAAGCTGTTGAGGTTCTTCAACCTCATAATCCCCAACCCATTCACGTTCGCAAATTTTATCCATACCTTTCAGATATGAGTTTTGTTGCGATCAGTGATGGCGAAAAAGATATCAAAGCTTTTGAGAAAAACATGCCAGCTTGGGGAAGGAAATATCAGTATGATGTAGAATCCATTCGAATATTAAATGTCCCAGTCATCAATATTGGACCGTTTGGAAAAGATGCACATAAGCAATGGGAGAGAGTGGAACTTTCATATAGTATGCAGATGGTTCCTAATTTAATCTATCAAGTGATTCAACAGTTATTTCACTCATAATATCCGAGAAGGGCTCTCATAATATGAGAGAATGATTCATAGTATATGATTGATTATCTGCTCATCTGGATTATTTGAAAATGAAAAAATAAAAAAGAGAGGAACTTTTATGGAGTCGTTTTGGACAGATACAGAGTTTTGGATTGGTTTTTTCAATATTATTATTATTGATTTAATCTTAAGTGGCGATAACGCTGTGATCATCGGAATGGCGGCAAGAAATTTGCCTGAAGCTCAACGAAAGAAGGCGATCTTAATTGGTGCAGGAGCGGCTGTTTTTTTACGAGCTGCGTTAACAGCAATTGCGGCCTACTTATTAAACATTCCGTTATTGATGACAGTCGGAGGACTTCTTCTATTGTGGATTGCAGTGAAATTACTGGTTGAACAAGAAGAAGAATCCCATGTTACGGTTGGAACGAATATGCGCAATGCGGTGAAAACGATCATCATTGCAGATGTGGTGATGAGTTTAGATAACGTCTTAGCGGTTGCGGGCGCTGCACATGGCAATTTCTACTTAATTCTGTTTGGACTAGCACTTAGTATTCCCATCATTATGTGGGGGAGTAAATTGGTCGCAAACATTTTAAACCGATTTCCTTGGCTTGTATATGTTGGGTCTGCCATCTTAGGCTATACAGCGGGTGACTTGATCGTAGGAGATCCAATCGTTCAAAAGCATTTTTTACAGGGTTTCGGGGTAGTGCAGGAAGGTTTACCGATTGTACTTGGAGTGTTGGTTGTATTCATTGGTTATCTCTGGAAGAAAAAACTGGATGCCAAAACAAAAGAAAAACCCGTTTAATTTCTTTACGCATGTACATTGCCCAATAAATAGAACCCCCTTTATTTGGAAAGGGGGTTCTATTTATTGGCTGGGAAGGCAGGATTCGAACCTACGAATCATGGAGTCAAAGTCCATTGCCTTACCACTTGGCTACTTCCCATCATCACTCTCTAGTATGGACCCGATTGATCATTTTATGCAGGGGTTTTGTGACGTTCGAATTTGCTGAATGATTGATTATTCCTCCGTAGCAATGATCTCTTTGACGAATTTGGGTAATTGAAAAAGTGCACGGTGTAATTGTGGATGATAATATCTGGTCTGCTTTAGATGAGGGAGTCTTGATTCATCGACCTTTAATGGATCATAATGCTTGGATCCTAGTGTAAAGGTCCAGGATCCACTGGGATAGGTAGGGACTTGTCCCATGTAGAGACGAGTGATGGGAAAAATCTGAGCAATTTTGTGATAGCATTGTCGGATTAGAGACTGATTAACCCACGGCGATAATGTTTGAGCAACCATCAGTCCATCTTTTTTCAGAGCCCGAAAAACGGAATGATAAAAGAGTGATTCGAATAGTTTTTTTCCGACCCCAATTGGTTCTGTTGAGTCAATGAGAATGATATCAAATTCTTCTTGATATTGGCGTATATAATCCATGCCGTCCCCAATTTGGATTTCGACACGTGCATCGGAAAAACCAGAGGAAATATGAGGAAAAAAGCGCTTGGAAGCGTCGATAACTGCTTCATCAATTTCGGCAAGGACAACTCTTTTGACCGTTTGATAGCGAAGAATTTCACGGATTGCTCCGCCATCACCGCCACCAATCACTAAGATCTGTTTCGGATGGTCATGTGTGTTCATCGCTACATGTGTCAATAGCTCATGATAGGCAAATTCATCGTGCTCGGTGATCATGACCATGCCATCCAACGTCATGATTCGACCAAATTGTTCAGTCTCAAAAACATCCACCTGTTGATAAGGTGTTTGCTTGGAATACAATGTTTGGGTTACTCGACAACTCCAATGGAGATGTGGAGTCTGTTTTTCTGTAAACCAAAGTTCCATGGATAGTCACCTACCCCCTTTGATTGATCAATGGATGACTCGTATATATTGTAGGGTAGAATCCATGGTTCCTTGAACGGGTAAATTGGCAGCCAGACTTTCTTGAATATAATCAAGATGGCTTTGTGAAATACGTTCACCAGGAAGTAAGATGGGGATGCCTGGTGGATAAAAGGTAATCATTTCAGCGCAAACACAGTTAATGGATTCTTCCAGAGGGATCGAAGAGATCTTTTTGTGATAAAAAGCTTCTCTTGGTGGCATAATCAATTCAGGAAGATGAGGAAAATGAATACGCTTCGATTTTTTGGCTTTGCGTTGACCAAAGTTTGCAGATAAATCTTGTAATGCGGCAATCAGTTGTTGGATCGTTTCTTCTGTATCACCAATCGTAATCAAACAAAGAATATTGTATAAATCGCTTAATTCTACTTCGATTTGATGATTTTCACGAAGCCATGTCTCGGCTTCATACCCCGAAATATTGAGTTGCCCGAGGTGGATAATTAATTTCGTTCGATCAATCTCATAGACAGAATGATGGGATAAGAGCTCATTCTCAGGACAAAGTAGACCAGGAATCTGATTAATTTGGGCTCGAGCTTTTGCGGCAAGCCTGAGCGTTTGATCGATTAAACGATGTCCATGGAGGGCAAGGTATCTACGTTGTGTATCCAAGGATGCAATTAATAAATAAGAAGTAGAAGTCGTGGTTAACATGTTCATCACCATTTGTACATGGCGCGGATTGATTCGTTCTTTTTTCATATTGAGGATCGAGCTTTGTGTCAGCGAACCACCTAGTTTATGAACGCTTGTCGCTGCCATATCGGCACCCGCCTCCATTGCAGAAATGGGCAATCCTTCATGGAATGATTGAAGGACCCCATGTGCTTCATCAACTAATACGGGAATCTCATGTTGATGAGCGATCTCAACAATTTCTTCCAATTGACTCGCTACACCATAATAAGTGGGATGAATCATGAAAAGCGCTTTACTGTCTGGATGTGCTTTGATCGCTTTTTTTACTTGTTCAGGTGTGACATTATGTGCGATAAAGAGCTTTTCATCAATTTCGGGTTGAATGAAAATCGGGACGACATCTGCCAGAATCAAAGCTGATAAAACGGATTGATGAATATTTCGTGGAACAATGATTTTATCTCCTGGCGAACATACCGAGAGAATCATCGAATGAATGGCACAACTTGTGCCTTGTACAGAAAAAAACGTATGATCCGCATGAAAAGCCTCAGCGGCCAATTCCAGTGCTTGTTTAATCGCTTGCTTGGGATTATGCAAGTTATCGAGAGGAGCGATATTGATCAGATCGATTAAAAAAGCATTTTTCCCAATAAATTGATGAAATTCTGGATCAACGCCATTCCCTTGCTTATGACCAGGGATATGAAAAGGGAATGGTTTTTTCTGCGTGTGCTCGATCAATTTCGAGAATAGTGGTGTTTCTAGTTGTTTGTTTGACATTTTGTATCACCTTGATTGAGTTAGTACGTAGGCCGAAGAAGAGTTCACTCTTTTATCAAATAACGGAAGTAGGAAACCATTAAGTATAATAAGTATATTCAAATGAATTAGCATTGTAAATCTCATATACCTTGGTAAACAAGAACAAATAGTAGGGACTAGCTGAATAATCCCTGTTTTCACTCAGTCACTTCCATTTGCACAATATATATCCTTATTTGTGTAATTTGCAACATTGTTTGAAGATTTTGTTTTGAGATTGGGGAACAAAAAGTTTACATCTTGAAAACGCTTTCTCTTTATCTACCATCTGAATTCAAGGTCAGCTATTATCTGGTGATTTTTACGGAGATCTCTTGAATCCCTCTAGTAATTGCTCTAGAATTGGCGATAAGTGATGGATTTAGACTGTTCTAAAGTAATCAAAATGTCGTAAGGGTCGAAATGATAACTTCCCCAGTTATGAGGAAGGGGCTACAAACAAGTGAAATACTCAACATTTGGTCGACATGTCATGATTGATGCTTGGGGGGTTTCATTTGATTTACTCAATGATTGTGAGCTCTTGGAGCAATATTTATTGAATGCTGCAGAAAAATGTGGAGCAACTGTTATCACATCACAGATCCACAGATTTGAACCCCAAGGGATTTCGGCGTTTGTGTTACTTGCTGAGAGCCATATCTCGATTCATACTTATCCAGAAAAAGGATTCGCAGGGATTGATTGTTATACATGTGGTGAAGAAGTAGATCCTACGAAAGCTGTCCGTTTTTTGATTGAACGGTTGAAACCGTCTCAAACCTTTTCAAAAATGCTTTATAGAGGTTTGGGAAGGATTGAGATGAAGAAATCAATGGTTTTTTAATCTGAATGGATCAAGTGAATCCAACGACTCTCTGCTTGTCGAGTGAATCGGCAAGCAGTTTTTGTTTTCGATGCAGAAATAAATCAGAAAAAAGAAGGAGAAACATATGTTTCTGAAGAAAGAAATATTATCCAAATCAGAGTGAATAAGGAAATAGCTCGAAACGATATAAATCGTTTCAGAACTTCAATAGGAGGGATGGTTCTGGATGTTGTCGCTTATATTGTCCATATCTTGAACGAAGCATTGAAGAGACGAGCAAGTGATATTCATTTTGAACCGCACTCAAAGGGTTTACGTATTCGTCAACGTGTTGATGGCTTTTTAGTCGAAGTCGCACAAGTTAAACCAAACGATGCTTCTGCGATCATTTCGCGCTTAAAAATCATGGGAAATTTGGATATCGGTGAAAAGCGGATGCCTCAAGATGGAACTCTGACATTTACTCAATTGGAAGGATCTTATGATGTTCGTATTTCCACAATCCCGACTATTCATGGTGAGAAAGTTGTTCTTCGTTTCATAAAGAATCGACCGGAAGTGAATTCACTGAACGATTTGGGGATGAGTTCGACTCAGTTGGAGCAAACCGAACGATTATTAAACCGAGCGAGTGGATTAGTGATTGTGACGGGACCTACAGGTTCAGGGAAGACAACGACGTTATATGCGATGCTAAAGTATTTAAATGTAGTTGAAAATAATATTATTACTTTGGAAGATCCAGTTGAGCTTCAAATTGAGGGAATTAATCAGGTGCAAATCCACCCAAAAGCTGGACTAACTTTTGCCAAGAGTCTTCGTGCAGCGCTTCGGCAAGATCCAGATATTATTATGATTGGAGAGATTCGTGATCGAGAGACGGCGGATATCGCGATCGGTGCAGCATTGACTGGACATTTGGTTTTTACAACATTACATACATCGGATGGGGCAAGTGTTGTGACTCGCTTGCTGGATATGAATATTGAAGCATACCGCGTAGCAGCCGCATTATCTGGTATCATCGCCCAGCGACTTGTTCGACTTGTTTGTAAACACTGTAAAGGGGATCGGTGTTCATCATGTGGGAATATTGGCTACGCTGGACGAACAGGTGCATTTGAGGTGATTGCTGTCGACGAGCCATTTAAGGAACTGATTGTCGATCATGTTCCGCTTTATCAATTAAGAAAATATCTTAGAAGTCAAGGAATTCCCTCACTGAAAGAAGCGATTATGCGGAAGGTAGATGAAGGACTGACGACCCAGAATGAATGTATGCGGGTGATAAATGATGAAGAAGAAAAAATCTTGGAAGTCTGAGGATCTATCTTTGTTTAGCCTTCAATTGTATCACCTATTAAAGAGTGGAATTCCACTTGTTTCGAGCCTCGAGTTATTAGCGGATCAAAAAGTGATCTCGGAAAGAATGGGAAGAAGCCTGATATCTTCTCTCCAGCAAGGGCATTCATTTTCTACAGCCTTAAAGAGTGAGGCATTTCCGGATCTTTTTGTCTCTTTTATCCGAGCTGCTGAAGAGCATGGGGATTATGTTTATGGATTAAAACAGTGCGAAGCCTATTATCGTTCGCGTGCCAAATTGGTTCAAGATATCATTCAGGCTTGCACGTATCCTTTGATCGTTCTTTTTTGTGTGGGATTGGCATTATTCTTTATGGTGACCATTGTTTTGCCGCGCTTTGCGGAACTCTATCGAACCTTAGGTGTGCGACTTCCTACAATTACACAGTATATATTGGCGCTTACAGATATGATGCAAATCATTCTATGGGGGCTAGTTTGCCTATTAATTCTGATGCTCTTGGTAGTTTTTTTTGTTCGATTTGGCTCCAAACAAATCCGACGAATGTGGGAAGAGATTTTATTTGCTATGCCCATGGTCAAACAGTTTTATCGATTACGAATCACTCATTACGTGGCGATTCAATTAGGATCACTTTTAAAATCAGGTGTTCCTTTGCTCACTTCTCTCTCATTGATGGAGAAGTTATCCCCTTGGCTGGTTTTGTCGGAAACAATCCAGGAATTGAAAGAACAGGTAGTACAAGGAAAGTCGCTTCATGGATCGCTTCGAGGGATCAAACGCGCCTTGTTTTTATCATCTTTGCCCCGAATGGTGGCAATTGGTGAAGAGACGGGTCAAATGGATCAATCATTAATGAGCTTAGCAAAATCGACAGAGATTTACATGAGCATACAAATCCAACGATGGATTCGTGGATTAGAACCAACACTGATTTTTGTACTTGGAATTTTTATTATGATCACGGTTCTTGCGATGTTTTTACCGATGTTGCAAATGGTTCAAGCGATGTGAATGTCCCTAATCAAGGAGTGAAATCGATGGAAGAAATAAAAAGAGGAGAAGAGGGGTTTACGCTGATCGAAATGCTAATCGTCTTATTTATTATTGGAATCATTCTTGCGGTTGCCATTCCGAATTTAAAATCTGCTGGTGAGACAGCTCGGGATCGAGCCGATCAGGCTAATCGAAAATTGATTGGAGCACAGGCAGATAATTACTACTTGGAGTATGGAAAATACCCATCATCGGTTGAAGAAGTAGTAAGAAAAAAAT